>JAHILC010000309.1 GCA_018897225.1 Actinomycetota bacterium | reverse complement strand
GTAATTTTGGGGTAAAAACTGCATTTCTCTTATTTCTCTTAACATCAAATAACCTCTTTATTTATAATAATTACAGGTAAAAAATAGGTAACTTCATACCAACCCCTCTAATTGACCCCCCTTAAAAACGAAATATGAAGGCCTTTTTTTCTCTCTCCTAGTATTTTATGATCATAACTGCATTTTGACCCTTCTAATCTCATCTAACAGGACGACCGCCCGCTTAAGCTTTTCTTTTACTTGAAGCTGAATTGAAAGCAAGTAACACACATAACAAGACTCTATCGGACATTCTACAAGCTTAAATGTGGGTTTATCTTATCCGATAAAGCTTTGTTATGTGAAGTAAAAGGAAACATAATATTTTTATCTGGTAAACACTTTGTCTAAATGGTTTTTAACTTAAAAAATATTATAGCGGGCTAATCTATACCCTTTTTTGTTACCGGTTTATATAAAAAAAGAGGGTATCTCTACCCCCTGATTTGTCTGATATATTCCATTATAATTTTTCTTCTCTATAAATTTTTGGCCTGGAAATGTCAACTTTTATCAACCTTTTTTATCGCTTTGTTATTGCATTTCCCGGACCCTGTAATATCACTTAAACTAAACAAAAAAGCATATGTTCGCCCCTTACCTAAAAATCCTCTTTTTATTTTGCCTATCTTCTACCCACTGAAAGATCCTTCCCCCTGCACACTTTGTATAGACACTAAGAAAAATCCGGGAGAAATTCCAGTCCCCCGGTTATCATTAATACCCCATATAACCTCAGGCATTAATTAAAGTATGATAGATGGCTATATATAGATAGCACTACTAAAAGTAGTAGTTATAAACCCTTCCCCTGCACTACTAAAAGTAGTAGTTACACAACTACTAAAAGTAGTAGTTATCAACTACTATATTTAGTATCTATAAATTCTATTTTTTCTTAAACCTATTCCCCATAAATTTATGGCCTTTTTTAAATTTAGTCTTGTAGATCTCAGGTAAAATATCTTTTATATCTACTTTAATAAAATCCTTAGTTCCGTATTTCTTCCATCTATCACTCAGGCCATAAATCATACTTTGCTTTTCCAGGCCACCTCGCTTTATAATATCAATAAAACCGTTCTCAATTAACGAATTTCTGCACTTAATAAAAGTATCTATGGCCATTATATTTTTAGCTTCCTGGTATGTAAAAATAATATGATATTTATTATCACCATAAAACCTATACTTAAATTCCATATAGAGCCATTTAGTATGTATATTTAGATTTTTAAAGGCTTCCGATTTCATCATCTTAAATTCTATCCCAGCAAATTGCCCATCAAATTTATTCTTATTCTTCTTCTTTTTATCCAATATAACACCAACCCTTCTAAACCTGGCCAATGATCAGAGTGAAGGGTTGGCCAACTCTCCAACCACCAGCCAGGTTAAAAGCAGTTATTTCTAACTGCTATATATCTCTTAGCTTATCGACCTTTATATATTGCCTAAAATCTATTCTTTCCTGGTCCCTATACTCGCCTACCTGGAGTTTAAGCTTTGTTCTATCTGTTATATCAAACTCATCTAAAACCTTCATAAATACACCACCTTATTTTTATTGTTATACTAACCCGCTTTACTTTTTTTTACTCGTCTGGTATAATAAACAAAACCGGAGGAGAAATGAAAAGTCACCGGGTATATATTTTTTAAAAAGGGAGAGTTTTCTTGATCGCAAGCTCTCTCTTTTTATTATTATAAGTTAAATCATTTTAGTTATTAAGTTTAGTTATAGTAACCCCTTCAGAATACCCCTAAAAACGCACGTAAAGTGCCTTTATTCGCTAATCTTTATATCTTTAAACCCTTTCTAAACCGTAATTTACCTTCTTTTATTATATCATATTTTTCGTTTTTTTGCAAAATAATTATTATAGGACATTAAACCAAAACCTTCAAAATAAAGGGTTACAAGCGATGATAAAAATTGACCTATTTTTCATGCTATCTTTAGATAACGCTTTATATACTCAATTATTGTTTTTATAGGTAAATTTTAGCTTTCCTTTTAATGTCTGTTTACGGTTACTTTAATTGCCCTTATTTAAGTTCCCTTTTATATCTCTTAAGCTTTTATAAAATAAGAGTTTTTTTACCCTTTAAAATAGTTCAGTATACATAAAAATATAAATATTTTATGGTTTATTATTTATAGATCGATCCTAAAATATTCCTATAAACCCTCTTTTATTGCTTAAACCGTTATTAAATAAGGTATAATCATAAGCGAAGGTATAAAATTATTCAAAAAATGGCACTTATTTTAGCTCTTATTTTTCGGTTATAGGGTAAAACTGCTCGAAAACCGCTTTTGCCCCTTTTTTATCGCTTTTTTGCTTAATTTGCTTACCGGTCAAACCCTTTTTGCCGTTATTCCGTCTTTTTTGTCTTTTTTCTTTTCATTTCTTTCATATAAAAAGATAGATTAGTTAAGGTAAAAATATCTAAAATTAAGGCAAAAAGTTGGTTATACTTTTGAGATACGACCGAATAAGAGATTCCTTAATACCCACAATAAAGGAGGCATACCCCCCCCTCTACTTGTTCGCAGAGAAACACAATTAATAAGATAATTGCTTTTTTAAATAAAAAAAGAGGATATGCCCCTCTGTTAAAAGGGCATTTTGGATCGCCTAAAAAGATTAGGAATAATAAATATAACCTTACCCTTTAAATAATCTTTTAAAAAATCCTTTTATCTTTTGCCCTGTGTCCTGTCTTATGTCCTGTCCTGTCTTGTCTTTCCTGTCCGGCCTGTCTTTTATCTCTTTTTCTGTTTCGGTTGGATCTGCTTTTCCCTCTAACATTAAAACCTTGTTTGTCAATCCCCTAAGTAATACATTGGTTTCCCGGCTTCTTTCAATTAACTGATCTATCTTTCCGGATAAACTTTTAATCTGCTTATCCTTAATAATAAGCTGATCCTTTAAAACCTGCGTAGTTTCTTTTAGAAGTGTAATAACCTCGCTGTCCTGTCTTATGGCTTGTCTTGTGTCCCCCCTTATGTCCTGCTTTATTTTATCTGTTCCAGGTATCTTTAGGCTCTCTAAATCAGCCTGGTTAAATCTATATTCTAAAGTTCCTTTATGGCTTTTAGTTCTTTCCGGTTTTATCAGGCCTTTTTTAATATACCGGCTAACTGTCCTCTTGCTTTTCTTCAGGATCTTACAGGCTTCTGTAAAGGTTATATTTTCACCCTTATTTTTCATTTCCCCCCCTGTCTTATTTATTAATCCATATTCCGGTAAATTCTCGTTACGTAGGTTTCGATATTATCGGTATCCTTTTCGATCCTGTATAAATAACTTTCTATATTTGCTAAATAACTTTCTATATTTGCTAATTGGTAACTATACTCTAATTCTACCGCTTTAGTTGTCGTTACCAGGATACTACCCAAAAAACTACCTATCAATATTCCTATCAACAATGCAATTATTAATTTACTTTTCATTTTTAAAATCCCCTTTTTAAATTAAATAACTCACTCAGAATAGCCCTAAAAACTCCTCTAAATTCTCTTTTGAAATCTTTTAATTACCAATAGAAATACCATTCTCCCCCACTTTTTATTAATATCATAGTTCCCTTTCCCGTATCATCACTTGCATATTCTCCTTGATACCACATTTGCACATAAAAACTGGCTATTACCGTTGCCTCATTTCCCATTATATTTATTGAGTATATAGAAGGAACTATCCAAATTATTACATCACTTATTTGAGGATAAGGAGCGACCATACTTTCAACCTGTTCTATCATTAAATAAGCTGATGAACCGGGATAACAATAACTTTTTGCCAAACTCCAATTTTTATCAGATATTGCTAAACAAAGCTTGCTTATTAGGTCTCTTATTTGAGTTTCCTCTGAAATTACAGGAGTTACTATTCCACTACCACAACCTACTAAAAACATAGCTAATATTAAAAATAAAACTACAAAAAAATATTTCCTTTTCATTTTCCTAAATACCGCCTTTATATTATTTAGTAATTTACTCAGAATAGGCCAAATAACGCTCAATTTTGCCCTCTATTTGCGTTTCTTGCTATAAGTTAACCTTTTCCCTATCACCTCCCTATCACCCTCTAAAAAGGCTTCTAAATCAATTTTTTTAACATACCATAACTTGCCTATTTTCTGACCTTTGATTTTTCCCTTTCTTAAATATTCCCGAATAGTCAAACCGGTAATCGGTAAAATTTTCTCTAAGTCTGTAACTAAATAAAACCTTTTCTTTCCTATTCTGATCACTTTCAAAACCCCCTCCGGCTAATTTTTACTAATTTTATAACATATATCTTATAAAGTCAATATAAACATACATAAAAAATTGTATTCCATAATTACTTATTTTACTTCACATAATATATGTTATAGGACTATGCACTCTGTAACCCTTTATTTATAACGGTTACAAGAAGGGGTATTTTAAAAAAGGGGTAATTTTGGGGTAAAAACTGCATTTCTCTTATTTCTCTTAACATCAAATAACCTCTTTATTTATAATAATTACAGGTAAAAAATAGGTAACTTCATACCAACCCCTCTAATTGACCCCCCTTAAAAACGAAATATGAAGG
>JAHILC010000308.1 GCA_018897225.1 Actinomycetota bacterium | reverse complement strand
GTAATAGAAGCGGATGGGATTATTTTAACCAAAGAAAAGGTTGTCGAATTGCAAAAGTTTGCTTCAATGAGCCTTGCCTAAAACTGACTTGTATAATCACAAATTTTACATAAATTTATATCTTTGACAGAACTCTTCTTAAAGAGCTAGCAAAAATTGCATGGGAAGTGCTTGGCCTGTATTACAAAAATACAGTAAGTGCATTATTGGTGATGAATAATATTTTATCTATTTGTTAATCAATTAAGACCCAGGCAGGCAAGAATTAACAATTTACTGCGTATATGATATATTTATAACTAAATTGAATGAAATTTTATAACAGAGAAATATATATCCATTGATTTTTATACTGTTAAGAACCAATGAAATATACACAATATTTTCATTATATGAGACAAAGACCAGATAGATCGAAAATAAAAGATGAGTGGATTGAATTTTTATAAAGAATCCAGTTCGAACAGAAATACAATCTGATGGACGAATAAGAAAATGGGCAAAAATTAAAGATGAAGCAAAGTATTTACGCGTTATAATGCTTGAAGATGAAAAAACAATCCACAATGCTTTCTTTGACAGGAACTTTAAGGAGGAATAAAGTTATGAAAATAAAATATTTTAATGATACCGACACTGCTTTGTTGGAATTTACAGGAAATGTTATAAAAGAGACTCAAGAAATATCTGAAAATGTATATATTGACATTGATGAAAAAGGCAATCTTGTTAGTATAACAATTGAACATGCAAAAACAACAGCACACCTGCCAGACATATCTTATCAGCAAATAGGGGAAGAAAGTACAGTATAATTTCTTCTTACCAGGTGAAATGGGATGAAGATGATTGTCTCTTATGGGGAGCTTCCCATAAGAGATACAGCTTTGCCACCCATTTATTGGAGAGTGGAACGGATTTGATGTATATTCAAGAGTTATCAGGACACAAAAACAGCGAGAAAACAGAGATTTGTACGCATGTAAGCACCAAGAGTATAGGTAAGATAAAGAGTCCTTTGGACAACTTAAATTTGAAACAGAGAGGTTAGAGATGACAAAATTTGTCAAAGAGGGAATTTCTGGTATAGGTGGTATAACCTAAATACTTCGTTTATACCACCAAAATGGGAATACAAACGTACTAATTCGCTTATGAACGAGTTATCTGAAATCCAACTAAGGAGTTGAAATGGGAAAACCTAAATGGCGAGCATACAGTGAGCTTGCGTGGACTGAACAAATCATTGCTCCACCTGTAAGTAAAATACTTTTATCAAATGGTTTTGGCAAAAATTTGTACAAAGGGGCAATTATAACTACCAATCCCCAAAAAGAAAAAATGTCAGAAGTATTACTTGAATTTGCAAAACCTTTAACCGATGGATGTGAAGATGGCAAAGCATTTTATAATGCATTTCAAATTTCTGCAATAGCTTGGAATTCTTCATTTTTCCCTCCTAAAGAAAGAAATAAATTAATTGATGAGGATATTAATAAATACATAAACGATAATAGCGATAGAGAAATAGCAAAAGAAATTTTATCAAAAATGCTGGAGCGAAAAGAAAAGAACTTTTCCAACATAAAAAGAATGATAGTAGATTTTCAATTTTCTTATAGAGATGGGCAACGGCATTTAACTGTAATATCATCACCAATAAATGAGTAATAAGACGACTTCAGCTAACAGCGGATAAAAAGGAAATCGAAGATTTCCCCAAACCCCGTCCTCTAAGCTGTAAGCGAGGCTGAAAGGTAGAAATATAGTCATTGATAATTTCGGCAGTTTAGAGGTAAAAGCAAAATGCATAGAGGGCTGGGCTTCTTTTATCCGCAAAACGTTGTGCGAAAGAGCGAACCAAACTATAAAGGAATCAATATGAAATCTTTGGAAGAAAGTGTTGTTACTGCAATGGATGGTACTGACAGTGGACTATTTCCATTTTCGCCCTATATACTACAAGATTTATGGGTGCTAGAGGAACTTGAATCAGAAGGTAGATGGGAGAAGGCTTTTGCTGGGTCTGAAGATATCCTAAATAGACTTGCTGATGAGGCTCTTGCAGCACACAAGAAGGGTTACTGATTCTTATTTCTTCAGGAATATTTTTAGTTGCTTCTCCAATAACTTCAATACAGCGTATAACTGCATCACATGTTTTATCATCTTTAAGAAATTGATCAAGCTGAAAGTTTTTAATATGATTTTCTGCTCTTTCCATATATTCAATAATATCTTTAATATAGATTTCTACGCTTCTTTTCATACTGAAACCATCTCCTTTAAAATGGAGTCTTTTAATTCCTTTCGGATATTATTTTTTGGAACAACATCAACCTTAATACCCAGCATATCGCTAAGATAATTCTCAAAAGATACTATATGTAGAAGGCTCACAGGTTTTTCAAATGTTACTAAAATATCAACATCACTTGCTTTGTTTTGTATCCCCTTCGCATAAGAACCAAATATACCAATATCTTTTATCTGGTATTTTTCCTCAAATTCTTTTTTATGATTTTTTAGTAACTCTTTTATTTCAGAAAAGTTTTTCATTTTATTCTTACCTTATCAACCTATAAAATTCAAGATTTTCAATTTTAAATCCAACACTAAAATTATTAAAATTATAACATATTTTTATCAAAATTTTTAAAAATTGCTATTTACTGAAAGCCATGCAGTTCCAAATCAAAATAAATCAGCCTTCCCAATTTTGATTTCTGTAGAATTATCCTCAAGCTTCACCTGGGCAATACATATTTTTTAACCTGTATTTTTATTATTTGTATCT
>JAHILC010000307.1 GCA_018897225.1 Actinomycetota bacterium | reverse complement strand
TTACACAACCAGCTCTTTCATAAAAGGAAGCAAGTCTTGCGCCAAGGTAAGCAGGATAACCCTCATCGCCGGGCATCTCTTCCAGTCGTCCGGATATCTCCCTCATTGCTTCAGCCCATCTTGAAGTTGAATCTGCCATTAGCGCAACTGAATAGCCCATATCCCTGAAATATTCTGCTATTGTTATTCCTGTATAAACCGAAACTTCTCTTGCTGCTACGGGCATATTTGAAGTGTTAGCTATAAGTACAGTTCTTTTCATTAATGGTTCTTGTGACTTTGGATCTTTTAGCTCTGGAAATTCCAAGAGAACTTCCGTCATTTCATTGCCTCTTTCACCGCAGCCTATATATATAATTACTTCTGCGTCAATCCATTTTGCCAGCTGGTGCTGTATTACTGTTTTTCCTGAACCGAATGGACCAGGAACACAAGCCGTGCCTCCTTTAGCTATCGGGAAAAACATATCAACAACCCTTTGACCTGTAAACAGCGGGATTGTAGGATTGATTTTTTCCCTATACGGTCTTGGTATTCTTACAGGCCATTTCTGCAGCATGGTAATGCTTAATTCGGTTTTTCCGTTATCAATTGTTGCAATTGTTTCTTCAACTGTAAAAGTTCCCGGAGATATTTTTAGAACTTTACCGGAAACTCCGGGAGGAACCATAATGTAATGCTTAACAAGGCTGGTTTCATCTACATATCCCAGAAAATCACCCTCATCAACAACTTGGTCTTCTTTCACCAGAGGAAAGAATTCCCATTTTTTTTGCCTGTCAATAGCAGGAACTTGAATTCCTCTTGGAATGAAATCTCCTTTTTGTTTAAAAATTACATCGAGCGGCCTTTGGATTCCGTCATAAATAGACCCAATTACGCCCGGGCCAAGCTCTACAGTCAGAGGAAAATTTGTCAGAAAAACCGGCTCCCCAACACCAATGCCGCCTGTTTCTTCATAAACCTGAATGGATACAAGATCACCATTTATTTCAATGATTTCTCCCATTAGCTTATTTTCTGAAACAAAAACCACATCATACATTTTTGCGCCAGACATATTCTGTGCTACTACTAAAGGACCGGCAACCTTTACTATATTGCCAATTTTTTCCATTTGGTCACTCCTAATTATTTAAAAGATAATTTTTATAAATTAATTTTCAATAAATAAATCCACACCCGTTGCCTTAACAATTGCTTGCCTTAAGAGATCAACTGCATAATTTTGTTTTTCACCAAGACCGGGAATTATTACAATTGAAGGCAGAGTCTTATTCATATATTTTTTTATTAAGGCATCCATCTGGACAGCAACAGTTTCTGTAATGAAGATAACCGCATATCCTTCTCTTACAAGTTTTTCAAGCTGCTCATCAAATTTTAAATTTTTACTTACAGGAAAGACTTCTATGCCTATTGCTTTAAAAATCAGCATTATATCTTTTTCCCCGAATGCTGCTATTTTAGCTTTCACTTAAAAATTCCGCCTTATGTATTATATTTCTTTTTTCTGCGCGATATTTGATACCCATGTAAATCATATTAAGGACAATAAGCTCGGTTTTTTTCCTTAAAAAGAATGCAAAAATTTTTTCAACATTTGAAACAGAATATTTTATTGAATCAAAAAATTTCAGTAAAAAAATACTTTCATTTTTTTCAAATGAAAAAAAAGTGTTATAGGAATAAAGGGAATGAATACCTTTTATAACCATTTCACCATAACAGGATTTTTCAAGCGCCCTGGCAAAGTAATCCGAGCTTTCAGTTTCAAGCGTTTTGAAAGAATCAAAATCAATAAAACCCCCGGGGTATAGAAAATCCGTATATTTTAAATTTTCACCTGTGAACCTGACTCTGTTAAAATTTTTTATATTTTGTATGTCAATCCAGTATTGTAAAAAACCAATAAGCATTTCACTGCTGGTTTTTGAGATTTCATCAGTCATTACACCGATATATTTTTTTTCAAAATCAATTTCAATTTTTCTGAAATTGATTTTCTTTTCTTTTTTTACTTCAATTTCATGTAAAACTTCATTTTTTAGATTTATTAGTTCCCTTACTATTTCCTGAAAGATATTACCGTTATCACTACTTTCACCATATGTTTCTTTTCTGATAGATTCAGTTAAGATGTCGTATGAAAAAGTTAAAGGAATGAAAAGTTTTTCCAGGTTAGTGTTAAGTAAAAATGATTTAAGTATTAATTTGAAATTATTTAAATATTCCTCCATGAAAAGAAGATAGATCAGGGGCAGATGCCTTACAGACAACCGGTCTTCCAGGAAATCCGTTATTTCCTTATATGATTTCAGGATAAAAACATCAAAATCTTTTTCATCATCAATTAAGGAGATTTTCCTTCCATGAATTGTTTCCTGAAGGACTTTAAGGAAATCATCAATTCCGCTTGAATTAACCATTCTTTCAAGTTTTAAGTTGTCAATAAATTCATATTCCCTTGCTTTTAATTCAGCACATGTATAAAGATAATCGCTGTCATCAGCCAGTTCATAATTTTTTAACTCAATATTTATTATCTTATCCATTACCAAATATTAATGCTTTATATTATTAAAATTAATAAAATTTAAAAATTTATATTAAATTAATCAAATAATAGTTTTGAAATTTCCATTCTTGTTTCTTCAGATTCAGATTCAATCAGAATCCTTACTGAAAAATAATATTCTTTTCTTCCGTCAGTTATTTTTATTCCATCATTGAAATTTGGTTCATTATCTGATTTATCCAATAATGAATTTTCAAATATTTCCTTAACAATTACATCAGTGATTCTTTTTTCATTTTTTCCAATCTGGTAAACACCCTTTTTTATGTTTATCTCATGAGCAAATTTTAAAAGAGCTTTTTTATACTCAGGCTCTTCAAGATTTTCAAGCTTCTTTACAATTTTTTTAATAACATCTTCAACAATTTTAATTTTCTCCATTAAAAATTTCTGGTTTAGTTGGGAATTAAACTGAGAAATAATAAAATCATATTCGTGCTTGTATGCATTTTGTGCAAGAATTTTTCCATCGGCAGATATTGCTTCTTTTCTTTCATCTGCTTCTTTTAAAATTGATTCCACCTTCTGGTTTGCTTCAGAAAGAATCTCCTGCCTGTCATTTTCTGCATCTCCAATAAGTTTTTTTGAGACGTTATCAGTTTCAGTCATAATTTCACCTTTGCTGTAATTTAGAATTTAATTGCATTAATCAAAAAGAAGCTGATTAAAAGTCCAAGAACTGCATAAGTTTCAACCATTGCAGCAAAAATAACTCCCTTTATTACTTCTTTTGGTCTTTTAGCAGCAAGGTTTACTCCTGCTGCAGCAACTTTTCCCTGATATATTGCAGAAAACAAACCAACAAGACCAACAGGAAGGGCTGCTCCCAGAAGTTGTAAGCCTTGCATCATAGTTGAGATCTGAGCTATTTTTCCGATAATAAGAAAAGCAGCAACAAATCCGTAAAAGCCTTGTGTTCCCGGTAAAACTACAAGCAAAAAAAGGCTTCCGAATTTGGATGGATCTTCAGAGATTACTCCTGCCGAAGCTTTTGCAGGAAAGCTTATTCCAATTGCAGAACCAATACCTGCAAGCAAGGCTGCAAGTCCTGCACCTACTATTGCCATTGCTATTCCAAGACCGACATCTGACATTTTTCCTCCTATTTAATTAATGTTTTATTGATATATATTTATGTTCTTCTTTTAAAACTTCAAATGGCCTTCCGCCGCCAACATAAAATTTTGAAAAGAATTCTACATATTGAAGCCTCATTGTGTGAACAAAGCCTCCAAGAATGTTGATGCCTATATTAAACGTATGCCCGAAAATTAAACCAACTATTATAATTATTATTCCCAGAACGGGAATCTGCCCAAATTGAAATACAATTTTATTAATTGCTGTTCCGATTCCTGCTGTTACAAGCCCTAAAGCCATAAGCCTTATATAAGAAAGAAAATCACCAAGAAATGCAGTAATACCATTTACAATTGTCAGATTTAAAAAGCCCATAAAAATTCTTAATCCCCAGTTTTTCTCACTCCTTGCTCCAAACAGGATTATCACAAGAGCTGCCGGTAAAATCAGCCATATTAAAATTTTTGAAATGGAAGGAGGGGAGATTGGCTGGCTTACCAGTTGGATACTAACGGCCATTTCAGTAGAAAGAAGCATAATTACAAGGGAAATTATAATAACTATCCATGGGAGACTGTCTAAAAATGCAACCTGATAATCCTTTCTGAAAAGAGTATCAAAAAATTTGATTAAAAGCCCGAAAATGACTTGGATTACGCCAAGAAGGAGTGCAAGCCTGAAAAAGTTCATTGCTCCTGAAGTGGATTTCATTGGATCCCCGAAAATGGCAAATTTTGTAAAAAATTTATCAATTCCCAGGTAGGAAGGCAGATCACCAAACCAGCCATTAAATACAACTCCACCAATAATTGTGGATATGCCCAGGATCAGAATAAGAAGGGCAATATTTTTAGAACCTTTCATCTTCAAGAAAAGGATAATTGAAATAGCAACAAATACAAAACCATAACCTGCATCTGTAAGGCATAATCCGAAAAATAATGCAAAGAAAAAAGACATATAAGGAGTCGGGTCAATTTCAAAATATTTAGGGACACCATAAAGGTTTACAATAAGTTCAAATGGTTTAAAGATTGTTTTATTTTCAAGTACTGTTGGTATCACTTCATCCTCGTCAGGTTCAATCTCAATTATTCTTGTAAAATTAAATTTTTGGGTAATATTTTCCAATTTCTCTTTGTCATTTTTCTTAACCCATGCAGTATAAAAATCAACATTTTCAGTAGAATACCCATAGTTTATTGCCTGCTCAATCTCAATATTATTTTCCAGGTAATCAAGATATATGGTAAGGTCTCTCTCGTAGCTCTTTGAGAAATCCTGCAATTTTTTTGCCAGGCTAAGATTGATTCCTTCAAGGTGATCTACTCTCTTTTTAAGCGAAGCAATGTTTTCCCGGATTGTTCCTGTGTAACCCGTAATGTCAGCGTCTTCAAATGTTATGTTTGAAAGGTGGTCTCCTACATCAGACCTGACACTTGCATGATAAGCAATAATAACATAATTAAGATCAAGATTATTACTAAGAATTTCATAGGAAATTTGCC
>JAHILC010000306.1 GCA_018897225.1 Actinomycetota bacterium | reverse complement strand
TTTATGATTACATCAGGCGCCCCTTTAATATAAGCAATATTTTCATCATTAATCTTATGGATAGTTGTCATGCATTTTCTTTCAGAATCAAATGGAATCTCATCTATTCTTGGAAATTGTTTTTCTAATTCATTCTTTTTTAAACCTGACTTTTCAGCAGAAACAAGCAGCGCCCCCTCAGTCGGGTCTCCGAATATTTCCCATTTTTCATTATAATTTAAACGGGAGTCATTGCATAAAGCGCCAACCCTTAATAGTAATTCAATGTTTCCTGTGTATGATTGTCCACTGTCTGCGTGGATAAAATCACCTTTTGGCATATAGCCTTCGCCAGTAATTTTAATTAAGGTATCATTAGCATAAATTTCTGTGACTGTCATTTCGTTTTTTGTTAAAGTGCCAGTTTTATCAGAACAAATCACATTGGTGCAACCAAGGGTTTCAACAGCGGGAAGCTGCCTGATTAAGACGTTACGTTTGGTCATTTTACTGACACCCAGGGCCAAAGAAATTGTAACAATTGCAGGTAAACCTTCCGGTATAGCAGCAACTGCTAAAGCGACTGCAGCTAAAAACATTTCACTTGCATGGTTTATACCAAAAGAAGTTGCTACCAGATATTCTCTTAAAATGCCAACTCCAAAAACAACAGCACAAATCAAAATTGTAACAAAGCTAAGCCATTTGCCAAATTGCTTTAGCTTTTCTTGCAATGGGGTACTCTTTTCCTTCACCTCCTGAACCAATTCAGCAATTTTACCAATTTCTGTACCCATGCCTGTTTCTGTTATAACTGCCCTTGCATGGCCCTTTGTGACAATTGTTCCCATAAAGACCATATTTTCCTGGTCATTTACCGATGTGCCTCTCTTGATGGGCTCGGTAATTTTTTTTGATGGCGTTGATTCACCTGTCAATGATGCTTCATCTATTTGCAGTGCGGCAATCTGAAGTAGCCGTGCATCTGCAGGAACCTTACTCCCAGTCTCTAGCAGGATAATATCACCTGGAACTAACTCCCTGGAGTCTACCTCTATTTCCCTTGCATCCCTGATAACTTTTGCTTTTAATGCGGTTAATTTTCTTAATGATTCAATAGCTTTATCTGCCTTGTACTCCTGTATAAAACCAAATACTCCGTTGAGAATTAATATGATTGAGATAACAACAGCATCCAGTCTTTCCCCTATTAATAAAGAGATCAAGATAGCGGCAAATAGTATTATGACAATAAATGAAGTAAACTGCCTGATGAATATTTGAAAGGGTGTGATACTTTTTCTCTTTTCTATCTCATTAATTCCATATTTTTCCAATCTCTCCCTGGCTTCATTTTCTGTTAATCCCTCTTCAAAAGTTTTTAATGATTTTAAAACTTCCTTTATATTCAAAGAATAGTAGTTTTTGTCCATTGTTTTCCGAATTTATTTAATTTTCCTTAATAAAATTCCTATAAAAGCAAGATATCAGGATATTTGACGATAAACTTTAATTCATCTTCAACAATAGCCCTTTGGTTATGAATATAGAATATCAAACCAATTCCAAATATACAACTTTTCCCTTATCTTCTATGTCTTTTGGCAGACTTTTTTTGCCATTGGATCTCAGCCAAACCTTTATCTCAACTTATACAAAAATCCGCCATTTTCTTTGTACTTATCAATTAATTCCAAATCTTCAGTTTGGAGGATGTCTTCGTGTGAAAGAATAACTATATACTTATAATTGAATTTATTGTTTTTACCAGCCTGATTTATTTTTCTAATCTCGCTTAAGATTTGCTGATCATTCTTTTTGCTGACATCTACATATTTTATATCTTTGGGGTACAAGTTGTAAGCTAGCTCAGACATTATATAAACAGGCTCGCCCCTTAAAAGGACTATTATATTTTCTCCCTCTGGAACCTTCTGTCCGATCCATGAGATAAATCTTCTGAAATTGTAGAAACCCTCATAAGTCTTATCAAATTCTGCTTTAATGATGTATTGCCTGTATGAATCCACATAACTCTTTATCGTAAAAGAATTTAATGCAATAAAATAAAAGGAAAATGCTAAAAGGATTGCAGTAGAAATAAAAATAAGAATTTTTGCAGGTGTAATTTTTTGTCGTTCTTTTGCTGCTCCCCGGTAAAGAAGTATATAAATAAAGAATAATATCAGGGAAAATGTCAGGAATATATAGGCAGGAGTCAGGAATCTGTTTATTTGTTCTATGTTCATTAATTTTTTAGCCCAGTAATTAATGTATGAATCCAGAGGCAGGAATAGTCTTCTTATCAGTTTCACTTCAGAAATTTTTATTTCAATGCCTTCAATTTCAGGGGGCTCTATTGAAATTGATGATACGAAATTATCGCTAACGATATTATTATCCAGGCTGTCACTGTCGATAGTACCGCCAGGCCCGCTGATTTGCGTCCATACAGGGTTTTCACCGATTGGAATATAATAGGAATGCCTAATCCCGTCAATAACAATCCGGCAAGTCTGCTGTTTTTTTATTTCTGCCATGCCAGTATCATCGCTTGCTTTATCTGTAATATGCTCCCATTTGACCGCAATACTGCTTGACGGATATTTAACATTGCCAATATTTTCTGCTCTTATATCTATAATAATAAAATCACCAATTTCAGGAATAAAGCGCGCTTGCTCCAAAGATATATTTAAAATTTTGTTTTTTGTTTTTTCAATTTCATCCTGCGGGTAATGCATAATGGTTCTGGTTACTGCAGGGAGGCATGTGAGAATAAAAAAAAGCAGGAATGTCATACATATCAGTGTAAAAACAAGACCCTGCTTCTTGCTTATTTTTTTACAGAGGTTATATTTTTTGTAAAACAATTTAAAAATCTAATATAATTTAATTTATGACTTCTGCGCTTAAAGCAGAATATTTTACTGTATTAAAGATTATACAATTTTTTAAATTACTCTGGAAAAATTTCATATAGAATATGTATATAACAATGGATTTAATAAGGTTACTTTCAGCCATAATTTCACTTTTTTTTATAGGCTATGCACCTGTATATTTTCTGCTCTTAAAAAATAACAGTTCAGCATTGAAATTCAGGAGTATTTCAGGCAGGGTGTTTGTTTTTTTTATCAGCTTCTATATAGGGATGCTGGTTGCTTCGATATATCTTGCTATCCTGTCAATGACAGGTTTTAAATACAGCCTGGCTAATATAGGCATATTCAGCACTGTCTTTTTTATTGTCTCAATTTACCTTTTTATAAGAAAAGAGCTGCTAATTTCAAAAAGTAAATTAGGTAAGGGTTATGATACTAAAGAACCAGGTTTTTTAATAGATTTCGGCAAAAAATGGAAACTTGGCAAGAAAGCGGACAGGACAATATTTTATATTTTCTTCTTTCTTATTTTTATAAACTTTTTAGTAGTATTGTTTTTTGCTTTGCTTTTTCCCATAAGATTCTGGGATGCAATAGCTTGCTGGAGCCTAAAAAGCAGAGCCTTCTTTATTGACGCAAGCATTATACCTTTTTTTAAAAGCCATGATTACCAGTTTGCGCACCTTTCATATCCGTTATACCTGCCCCTTATGCAAACCTGGATATATACATGGATGGGAAAAATAAATGAAAATCTCATAAAGGTTATATTTCCGCTTTTTTATTTATCAGGTTTGTTTATTTTTTATTATCTTTTCAGACAAAAATACAGAAGAGTAATAGCAATTATTTATGTCTTTATTTTTTCAGCGTTGCCTGTGGTTATGGACCATGGCTACATAGAGTACACAAATCTAATCTTTGCAATTATCTTAATGCTTGCAGTCTACTTTTTTTATTTGTCAGTGCCGCCAAAAGGCTCAGTTGCAGCCATCGATCCTGAAACTAAAAGCTACCTTCTGCTATCAACAATCTTTTTTGGAATCCTGGCTCAAATCAGAAGCGAAGGATTGTTTTTTCTGGGAATATTTTTAATAATTAATTTGGTTTTGAATGTAGCCTTTATTATCAAGGATAAGAAGGCTTATAAGTCTTTTAAAACTAAAACTGGTAAAACAACTACTTCATCTGTCAGTAAGTTTAAAATAGATTATTATTCCAGACCAATCCTATCAATAGCAACACCTATATTATTTTCCCTCTTGTTGATGATTGTCTGGGTAGTTTTAAAGTACAAACTCAATATACAGTTCTTAAGCAGGGAATGGCTGCCCGTTCTAACCGGTGGACAGCAAAATAATATTTTTGGCCAGGAAATCTTCAGTTTCAGCCAGGCTTTAAAAGCATTATTTTCAGAGCTTATTTTTTCTGCTTTTGATTCAACCAGAGCTTATCTGGGCTCTTCTTATGGTGTCTTATGGGGAGTCTTATTTATTTTTTTTGTTTTAAATATCAAAAAATTATTTAAAAATTTTAACTGGATTTTCTTTGTATTTATTGCTGCTGGATTTATGGTATTGTTCTTTTCACTCGGCGCTATTGTAGATTTTATATGGTCCACCGACAGGTATGTGCTGCACCTGCTTCCATTGACTTATTTTTGGATATTATATAATCTACCAGCTTGAAATTTATGAGAACTAAATGTAATGGGCAAATACCTGTTTAATGCTTAATATTATAAATTAAGCAGCTGCGCACTATGAATTACTCGTAGTATTATTACTGTAGATTGATTAATTTCAAAAATAGTCCTGTAATTGCCATAAACAAGTTGGCGGTAATTTTTACCCAACTCCAGTGCTTCAGGAATAATCTGACAACGCATGGGAAAATTTTCCAATGATTCTATTTGACGCTTTAATTCCCCTTTCCATTTATTTGCAGCAGATTTATTATCTCTTAAAATATATTCAATGATACTTTTTAAATCATTTTCGGCTGTTCGCGTAATTTGAACATCATATTTTGGCACTATTTTTAAACTCCTCCAAAAAGACACGTGCCGGCCGGATATGACCTTTCCTTATATCATTTTCTGCTTCTAATAATAAAACACCAAGATTTAAGGCTTTTAATTTTTTCTCAAAAGTATCTACATCAAGTAGGACAGCATTAGGTTTACCATTAACTGTGATAATTACTGGACGTCCTGTTTGATGAATCTGTTTAAAAATTTCATTTGTTTTTTTCTTCAAATCAGATATTGTTTTAAAATCTTCTGTAATACTGATAGACATTTTATTTAACATCCTTTTTAATACTATTTATAATATATAATATAATATCATTTCTTTAACTAAAAGTTAATCAATATCTTTCCTACTTAGCAAACCCATTATCAGTTTTAGGCAAATACCCTGGTATATACCTTATTTATACATGGGGGATCCAAGAACGAATTCTTATAATTTACCCAGGAGGATCCAGAAGCAAATTAGCTATGCTTTGTTTTGGGCTAAGAGGTAATATAGTTTATTCTTTTAATAAAACTATCTCTTCACTTTTTTTATTTTTGTTTTTTGGGTATGCTTTTATTTCTATACTTAATCCAAGATTGTCAAGATATTCGATTAATGTAGAAATTTTCATATCTTTTCTTGATTCCAGTTTGGATACACTTGACTGAGAAAAGGATTTGATATCTTCCTGCCTGATACTTAATTTTTCTCTTATCTCAGCTAATCTGATTTGAAGTATTTCTTTTCCAGCTTCACTTTGAGCATTTTTAATTCTATCTTTTGACAGAGTTGACGCTAATTCATCAACAAAGTCAATTTCATTTTTTTTCTTATTTGTTGTTTTCATTTTTCCTCCTTGATGCTAAGTATTTATCAAATAAATTATCAGCTATCGGAATAATTTTTTCATAAAATCTTTTATCTCCATATTTATCTCCTCCAATCAGTAGAACAGCTTTTCTGTCCGGATCAAATATAAATAAAATCCTGAATAATCTCTTTTTATTTTGAATTCTTAATTCTTTCATATTTTTATGTCGACTTTGCTTCAAAGTATCAACATAAGGTCTACCAAGATTCGGTCCAGTTTCTTTTAAAATTATTATATTTTTCAATATTGCTTCACGGGCATCATCATCAAGCGCTTTAGTCCATTTAGCCAATTCTTCAGTCCTTTTTATTTCCCACATAGGCTTAATATATCAATTTTGAATATGAAGTCAAGTGAATATTTTTATGATAATATTTTGTAATTTTTTATAATTGAAATTATTATTTATACATAGTATTGTTCCTTTCGCTTGGCGCCATTGTAGATTTTACATGGTCTACCGACAGGTATGTGCTGAATCTGCTTCCATTGACTTATTTTTGGATATTATATAATCTACCAGCGTAAAAGAAGAATAAAGATAGCATTTTTTGGGCAAAAGTTTTTAAATAGATTTTAAGGTGGACAATTAATTGGGTTTAACAACAATAATTATAATTTCAGTGTTAGCAGCTGCAGCAGCATTAACAGCGTTAATCTACTGGTATGCTTTTATTTTTGAAGTTAGCAATTTCAAGCTATCAGAGATTAAAATATTCTTAAAAAGCAAGGCCGAAAAAAGCCAGGCCGACAATACAAAAAGTCATCCAGAATTTTCAGTACTGCACCTATCCGATTTCCATTTAAGAAAAGATGCAAAAGGGGAAAAGCTGTTTAAATTTATCCAAAGCCTTAAATCCATTACTCCCGCTCCTGACTTTATTTTAATCACGGGAGACCTTGTTGAAAAAAATGAGAATTTTCCTTTTTTATTTAAAATGCTTGAAGGCTTAAATGCCAGCTATGGCAAACTTGCAGTTTTTGGCGTACATGATTATTTCAATAAAACTCCAAATGAGTTTTTAAAAAATATGATAAAGAGGAAGAAGGAATATAAGAGGCCTAACGATGTTACCGAACTTGTTGCAAACTTAAACTCTATAGGCATTAAAGTCCTTAGAAATGAAAACATAACATTTCGTTTGGATAAGAAAACAACCCAGATTGAGCAAATAAAAAGTGTTGAAATAATTGGAGTTGAAGATTCCATAATCAAAAGAACAGATGTGGTAAAAGCTTTTGCAGGTTTAAATAATTCCACAGGTTTAAATAATAAACTTAAAATCATGCCCACAGTTCTCTCCCATTCTGATATAATGGGGCGAAATAAAAAC
>JAHILC010000305.1 GCA_018897225.1 Actinomycetota bacterium | reverse complement strand
TGTCAATTATCACAAGAAATTAAGGGATAGCTATATGACACATTCAATACTGGATGGCATAAAAGGAATCGGTGAGAAGAAGAAAAAATACGTAATGGAAAAATTCAACACCACAGAAGAGCTTAAGGTTTGCAGGCTGGAAGATTTAATAAAAATTAAAGGCATCACCTATAAGGATGCAATAAATATATATAATAGTTTCCATAAATAAGAAAAATAATTTAAAATTATAGTATACAATCGCACTTAATGAATTTTACCAATAATAGTATTAAATAAAAAACTTTTACAAAAAAATGGAAGAACAATATAGCGGAAAACTAATTATTATTACAGGACTTTCGGGAGCTGGTAAAACTGCAGCGCTCAGGTACTTTGAAGATGCAGGATATTACTGCGTAGACAACCTGCCAGCAAGCTTGCTTCTAAATCTAATCGGATTCTTTGCAGTAAAAGATAAGGATATTAATAAGATTGCGGTGGCTATAGATTTAAGAAGCGGGGACTTATTTAATGAAATATATAATACTTTGGAAAATTTAAAAAAGCAAAAAATAAATTACAAAGTACTATTCTTTGAAGCAGCAAAAAGCATAATTATGAAAAGATTTTCACTTACAAGAAGGAAACACCCGTTGGTCGTGGATGGCGATATTTTGAGTGGAATTGAAAAAGAAACAGAGAAACTTTATTATTTACGCGAAATGTCAGACGTGATTATAGATACAACTTCTTTAAGTCCCAGGGAGTTAAAGATTGAAATTGCTGAAAGAATGATGAGCAAAGAAGAAAAAAGCAACTTGTTTCAAATTTCATTGGTATCTTTTGGATATAAATTTGGGATTTCCCGGGAAAGCCTTGATATTGTTATGGATGTCAGGTTTTTACCAAACCCCTATTATCTCGATGACCTCAAGAGCCTTGATGGCAAGCATGAAAAAGTTATTAATTTTGTCATGACTAACGATGAGTCTAAGAAATTCCTCCGGATGTTTGAAAAAATGCTCGATTTCTTGATCCCAAACTACATCGAGGAAGGTAAGAGCTACCTGGGAATAGGTATTGGATGCACGGGAGGGAGACATCGTTCTGTTGTAATCGCTGATATATTATATGATTATTTAAAATTGAAAGGTTATTCGGTAAAATTATCACATAAAGATATCGACAAAGGTGAATAGGTAGGGGAAGTAAATATCTTTATAATTTTCTGTAATTTTGTTAAAATTAGCGGATTTATTTACCAAAATTATTAAAAAAATAATTTAAGAATAGTTAAAGAGGAGGAAATGTGGCAATAAAGGTTGGTATTAACGGATTTGGAAGAATAGGCAGAGTGTTCATGCGGGCAAAAATGAAATATGACAAAAACAACGATATAGAAGTTGTTGAAATCAATGATATCACAGACACAAAGACACTCGCGCATCTTCTAAAGTATGATTCAATTTTCGGTGTTTTGGAAGCAGATATTAAAGCCGTAGAAGAAGCAATAGTCATTGATGGCAAAAAGATAAAGACTACTATTATAAAGGATCCCGCAGATCTTCCCTGGAAAGAACTTGGAGTGGATGTGGTAATAGAATCTACCGGTGTTTTTACAAAAAGAGAAGATGTGATGAAACACCTTGAAGCAGGAGCAAAAAAAGTTATTGTATCTGCTCCAATGAAAGGCGGAGGCGCTGATGTTACTATTGTTATGGGTGTTAATGAAGGCGCTTATAAAAAAGAGTATAATATCATTTCAAATGCCTCATGCACTACAAACGCCCTGGCTCTAGTATGTAAAGTTCTAAATGATAATTTCAAAATCATTGATGGCTTCATGACAACAGTTCATTCTTATACAAATGACCAGAAAATATTGGATTTGCCACATAAAGATTTAAGAAGAGCTAGAGCTGCTGCTCTTTCCATAATACCTACATCAACCGGCGCTGCGAGTGCAATTGGTCTTGTAATTCCTGAACTTAAAGGCAAGCTTGATGGTGTTTCACTTCGTGTTCCTACACCTGATGGTTCGATCGTGGATCTAGTTGTAAATCTTGAAAAAGATGCTACGGTGGAAGAAATAAATGCAGCTTTCAAGAAAGCTTCTGAAAGTCCAGAACTAAAAGGAATATTACAGTATTGCGAAGATCCGATCGTATCTTCTGATATTGTAGGAAATCCCTGCTCTTCAATTTTTGATTCACTCAGCACAATGAAGCTTGGCAAGATGGCCAAGGTATTTTCATGGTATGATAATGAATGGGGTTACTCAACCAGGCTTATTGATTTGATAAAATATATAATGCAATAATTTTAGTTTTTTTAAAAGTTTTTCACTTTAGCAGAAAAAACAAATAACCAGGGCAGCTATTCCTCGGTTATTTGATAATTTAATCAGGAGGTTAGAAAATGTTTAATAAAAAAACTGTAGAAGATATTGATATAAAAAATAAAAAGGTGATTGTGCGTGTGGACTACAACGTGCCTCTGGATGAAAATGGAAATATTACCGACAATACCAGAATAAGGCTGTCTCTACCGACATTGAACTATCTTCTTGAAAGAAATGCAAAAGTAATACTTATGTCTCATCTAGGTAGGCCAAAAGGTGCAGTTGAAGAAAAATACAGGCTAACCCCGGCTGCCAAAGAACTGGAAAAATTAATCGGCAAGCCCGTTAAAAAATTTGATGAAACTTATTCGCCCCAAATAAAAGAATATGTAGACAGCAAGATGCAGCTTGGTGAAATAATAATGCTTGAAAATTTACGATTCAATCCAGGCGAGAAAAGCAATGATAAGGAATTTGCAAAAAATCTTGCATCGCTTGCTGAAGTATATGTAGACGATGCTTTTGGTGCAGCACATAGAGCCCATGCTTCAATTTCGGGAGTAGCCCAGTTCCTGCCTGCAGTTGCGGGATTTTTAATGAAGAAAGAAGTAGAAGCGCTGAGTGCTCTGCTTGAAGCGCCCGGCAGGCCTTTCATGGCAATCCTAGGTGGAAGTAAAGTATCTGATAAAATCCTTGTAATCCAAAACTTGCTAGGAAAAGTTGACACTCTTATCCTTGGTGGCGGAATGAGCTATACATTCCTTAAGGCTCAGGGATATGGAATAGGAAAATCAATATGTGAAGATGACCAGGTGGGCTATGCCAAAGATATGATTGAACTTGCAAAAAAGAATGGCGTTAATTTCATGCTTCCAGTCGATCTTGTAATTGCAAAGGAATATGCAAAAGATGCTGAAAGAAAAAATGTATCAGTAGATGCGATTCCATCAGATTGGGAGGGAATGGGTATAGGAGAAAAAACCACAGAATTATACAAGGTAGCAATTGCAAGAGCTAAGACCATTTTCTGGAACGGACCGGTAGGTGTTTTTGAGTGGAAAAATTTCGAAAGAGGCACAAAAGAGATTGCAAATGCCATAGCCAATAGCTCGGCTGTTACAGTTGTCGGCGGCGGCGATACACTGGCTGCCATAAAGAAATACGGACTGAATGACAAATTCTCGCATGTATCAAGCGGAGGTGGAGCTTCCATGGAATTTCTCGAAGGCAAAGTTCTTCCGGGAATTGCAGCCTTGATGAATAGGTAACTTGTATTTTGTGCTTATCGTGTAATTAAAAATTTAGCAGGAGAATTAAAATGAGGACACCTTTTATTGCAGGTAATTGGAAAATGAACATGACCCATCTTGAAGGAATTAAATTTATTCAGGAATTGGGTTATGAATATAAGAATAAAAATAATTGTGAAGTCTGCTTATGTCCTCCTTTTATAGCGCTTAGAAGCGTAAAGAACATTATTGATACAGACCATATTGATATTAAGCTTGGAGCCCAAAATATGCATTTTGAAGAAAATGGAGCTTTTACCGGTGAAGTTTCTCCTTTGATGCTCAAAGCGCTTGGGGTTGAATATGTAATCATAGGGCACAGTGAGAGAAGAGAGTACTTCGCTGACACCAATGAGACTGTAAATAAAAAAGTTATATCAGCTTTCAAGCACAATCTGAAACCCATTATGTGCATAGGCGAGTCTCTGAAGATCAGGGAAAATGGCAACGCCGAAAGCTTTGTTTTAAGCCAGATGGTAGAATGTCTAAAAGAAGTCGATGCAAAAAATATTGCAGACTTGACAGTAGCATACGAACCTATTTGGGCAATAGGCACAGGTAAGAATGCCACATCCAAAGATGCCAATGATATGTGCAGGGCTATCAGGATAAGACTGGCAGAGCTTTACAGCAATTCATTTGCCGAGCAGGCAAGAATTCAATATGGTGGAAGCGTTAAGCCCTCGAACATAACAGAACTCATGTCAATGTCAGATATTGATGGAGCATTAGTTGGAGGAGCAAGCATCAAGCTTGAAGATTTCATAGCAATTATAAACTACTGAATATGAGTGCTGAAAATAAAATAAAGAGACCAATATGTTTGATAATACTTGACGGTTGGGGTATTGCTGATAAATCTGAAGGTAATGCAATAACTCTTGCAAAGACACCAAACATGAATAAGTTCCGTGAGTTTTATCCTAATACTGTATTGCTTGCCTCTGGTGAAGCTGTAGGCCTTCCGGAAGGACAGATGGGAAATTCAGAAGTTGGCCATTTAAACATAGGTGCAGGCAGAATTGTATATCAGGAATTGACCAGGATCACAAAATCCATAAAAGACGGGGATTTTTTTAACAATGAAGCTTTGGTGTCAGCAGTAAATAATGTAAAGGATAAGAAGAGTTGCCTGCATATCATGGGACTTGTTTCTGACGGGGGAGTGCACAGCCACATAGAACATCTGAAAGCTTTGATAGATCTTGCCTCCATGCATGGCATAACTAAGTTATATATTCATGCATTTCTTGATGGAAGAGACGTCCTTCCAAAAAGCGCTATACCTTTCTTAAAAGAAGTTAGTGATTATTTGAAATTAAAAGGTATTGGAGAAATAGCCACTGTCAGCGGGCGCTATTATGCTATGGACAGGGACAACAGGTGGGACAGGGTTAAAAAAAGCTATGATGCGATTGTCTACCGTATCGGTGAAAGCTATGATTGTCCGGAAGAGCTTGTTTCAAAATCATATGTTGCGGGCTTAGATGATGAGTTTGTAATTCCTGGTCTTGTAAAAGTAAAAAGTGACAGTGATGCTTGCATAAAAACTGATGACTCAGTAATTTTCTTTAACTTCAGGCCAGATCGGGCAAGGCAGATTACCAAGGCTTTCATATTTGATGATTTTACCGATTTTGACAGAGGAACAAAACCACCCCGAGTATTTTTTGTATGCATGACGCAATACAATAAGGATTTCAATGCACCGGTTGCTTACCCGCCAGGCAAGATTACAAATACTCTTGGCGAAGCGCTTGCAACCAATAATTTAAAACAACTTAGAATTGCTGAAACTGAAAAATATGCTCATGTCACTTTTTTCTTTAATGGAGGAGTAGAAAAACCAAATCCTGGGGAAGATAGGATTCTGATTCCTTCACCAAAGGTTATCACCTACAATTTAAAGCCAGAAATGAGCGCTTTTGAACTTACAGATAAAGTTATTGGAAAAATTAGCGCAAGTATTTACGATGTAATAATACTAAATTATGCAAATACTGATATGGTTGGACATACAGGTTTTATTGAAGCAGCAATTAAAGCTGTTGAAACAGTTGATGCGTGTGTTGGCAGGGTAATCAGTAAATTAAATGAAGCAGGCGGTTTAGGTATCATAACTGCAGACCATGGAAACGCAGAGGAGATGATCGATTGCAGCGAACACTGTCCCATAACTGCCCATTCAATGTCAAATGTTCCTTTTATTATCTGCAGCGCTGATATTAAAAAACTTAAAGGCCAGGGAAACGGCAAAGATTGTTCCGATGACCAATTTGGCATGCTTTGCGACATAGCGCCAACGATACTTGAATTGCTCAATATCGAAAAACCAAAAGAAATGACCGGGCAATCGCTAATAATTTGATAGGTTTGTTTATTTTCTAATTATTAAAAAAGATTTATAATAAGCAAAATAAATTTTGAGAATCATATGCTAACCAAATAAAATAACATATTTTAATTATTTAATATTTCTGGTAAAATTTAACTTTAGTAAAAAATATTTTTAAAATCTTTGGTTTCTAAGGAAGGGTTTAAATGGGTTCAATATTACTTAATATAATTTATGCTGTGCATATCGCAGCTTCCATAGGTATAATACTCTTTATTTTATTGCATGCTGGCAGAGGAGGAGGAATATCAGGCTTATTTTCAGGCATGGTAGAGACTTTTGATGGCTCCGGAATTGTTGAGAAAAATCTTGATAGGATTACAATTATTCTTGGAGTTGTTTTTGCAATAACTACAATTACTCTTTTTATTCTCTTATGATGTTATAAATAAATATTTAATATTTTTTTAATATTTATTTACTATAATATATAAATTTAATATATATATAAATTTTTAATATTTTATATTATAATGTTTGCAATATTAATAATTTTATATAGATTATTTATAATA
>JAHILC010000304.1 GCA_018897225.1 Actinomycetota bacterium | reverse complement strand
GGTTTACAATACAATAATCCCTAGAAATATCAGGCTTAGCGAAGCGCCAAGCTACGGCAAGCCAATTTTGGAATATGATCCTGCGTGTAAAGGAGCAATCGCTTATAAAAATTTGACAAAGGAAGT
This sequence comes from Actinomycetota bacterium, assembly GCA_018897225.1. Lineage (GTDB taxonomy): Bacteria > Actinomycetota > Humimicrobiia > Humimicrobiales > Humimicrobiaceae > JAHILC01. Next base: position 2,608 of record JAHILC010000304.1, on the reverse strand, counting down.
GGTAGGAGATGGCAAATAGAGGATTAGGCAGGGGACTAAGCGCGCTTATACCTGGAATGGATTCTAAAAGCATTGAAGATAAGCTTCAAAACAGAATAGTCGAATTGCCGCTTGTGAAAGTGACACCGAACAAAAATCAACCGCGCCAGAACTTTAAAGAGCAGTCATTAAATGAGCTTGCAGAATCAATAAGAGAGTTCGGAATTATCCAGCCTATTATGGTGCGAAGTCTTGACGGAGGAGGATTGTACGAGATTATTTCTGGTGAAAGAAGATATAAGGCAGCAAAAATGTTGGGACTGGCTACAGTGCCTTGCATAATAAATCAGAATGTTGACGACATTGCTTCGATTGAGATGGCTTTGATTGAAAATATTCAGAGAGATGACCTTACTCCGATAGAACTCTCCCATACTTTTAAGCAATTAATCGATGAATTTAAGCTTACACACGAGGAGCTTTCAAAAAGAATCAGTAAAAGTAGAGCAGCCATCACCAATTCTTTAAGATTATTAATGCTTCCACTGGAAGTACAAAAGATGGTTGATGCAGGGAGTTTAAGCGCTGGCCATGCGAGAACTCTTTTAAGCCTTGAAAATAAGGAAGAGCAAATCAAGCTTGCTAACCAGATTGTAGAACAAGATTTAAGCGTCAGACGAGTTGAAGGGGTGGTTAGAAGTAAGGTCAAAGCAGAATCTTCTGAGACAAAACTAAAAAAAAAGCTACCGGAATTTGAAAAATTACCTGAAGTAACTCAATTAGTTTCAGATTATCTTCAAGCACCAGTAAATATAAAAGTAGGGAAGAGGAAAGGTAAAATACAAATTTTATTCGGCTCTATCAAGGATTTTGAAAGGATTGTTAACAGGATTGTCGGAAAATAATGTAAAAAAGCCTGAATGGTTAAAAAAGACTGTTAGTTTAAATAATTCAAATATAAACCAAGTCAAAGACTTACTTACAAACTTAAAACTCAATACTGTTTGCCAGAGTGCAAAATGTCCCAATATCTTCGAATGTTTTAGCAAAAAAACTGCAACCTTTATGCTAATGGGTAATATTTGTACCAGAAATTGCGCCTTTTGCGGTGTGAGATCAGGAAAACCCCAAAATATTGACAAATTCGAACCTAAAAATATTGCAAAAGCAGTAAAAGAAATGGGGTTAAGCTACGTTGTGCTGACTTCTGTCACGAGAGATGACCTGGAGGACGGTGGAGCAAAACATTTCGCAAAAACGGTCAGGGAAATAAAGATTACAGACCCTAATTTAAAAGTCGAGTGTTTAATCCCTGATTTTAAAGGAAGCAAAGAGAATTTAAAAATTTTACTTGATGTAAAACCAGATGTATTAAATCACAATCTGGAAACCATTAAGCGAAATTATAAAACTATAAGGGAGCACGCAAGCTATAATAAGTCTCTTGATATTTTAAAAAATTCAAAAGATATAAATCCTGAAGTATTAACAAAATCAGGTTTTATGTTAGGGCTGGGTGAAGAAATAAAAGAAATATTAGAGCTATTACACGACCTTGAAAGTACCAATTGTGATATTGTTACAATAGGCCAGTATCTCCAACCCTCAAAGGAAAATTACCCGGTTCAAAAATACTACTCTGGTGAAGAATTCGAAAAAATAAAAAATCTGGCAAGCAGTTTCAACTTCAAAGCTGTGGCAGCCGGCATATTTGTAAGGTCTTCATACGAAGCAGCCTCAACTATAAATGAAATAAACAACACACAAGCAAACTCAAAGGTTTAGAACTTTGCACATTTTTAATCTTGAGGCTGGAAAGACTAATGCTATAAAAAAAATACTGGAAATATATAATATAAACAGGGAAAATGTACTTGCAGTCGGAGACGGGGAAAACGATATTGTTAAAATAATTTATAAACGCAATTTTTATGTTTGATAATATAAAAAATAAAATTAAAGACTACACACAGACAGTTAAAACATATAATAAAATTGCAAATATTGCGCAGATAACAAGAAAATATATTGCAATTAATGGTTTTGATGGAGTGATAACTATAATGGGTGTGCTTATTGGAAATTTTGTAATAGGCACAGTGGACTACAAGCATGTGATTATAGCAGGCTCAGCGGTATGTATTTCACTTTCAGTTTCGGGTGTTTGGAGTGCGTATAACAGTGAAAGCGCAGAAAGAACCAAGGAAATACAGGAACTGGAAAAATCAACCTTGCATGTTTTAAATGGTACAGTAATTTCCCGTGCCCAGTCTTTTGCTTCAATAATTCTTGCTGCAGTAAATGGGCTTTCTTCAGGGGTTACAGCATTTATACCTTTAATTCCATTTTTTTTTGGCTCGCGTATTCCAATAAGCGCCTGCTATTATTTAGGTGCTTCTTTTGCTTTTTTAATACTGATTGGATTCGGAATATTTTTAGGTAAAATTTCAAATCGTAATTTACTAATAAGCATACTAAAGATGATCCTTGCTGGGATATTCTGCATAGGTCTAGGCTTCCTGCTAGAATTTATATAATAAATTTACCAATATGTAATATCAGCGCATGCTATAGAATAGGAAGATAATTATTAACTTCATAATCTGTCACAAACGTTCTGTATCTATTC
>JAHILC010000303.1 GCA_018897225.1 Actinomycetota bacterium | reverse complement strand
GATATAGATAAAATATATTTTAAATTTGCTGAGGATTTTGAAGCTCAGTATATTTCACAGGATGAATATGAAAACAGGACAATAGACCAGACGCTTGATCTTGGATGGAAACTTCTTTCAGTATTTCCACGAACTGAACTTAAAAGAATCAGGGATGAGTTTCTTGATAAATATCTTCCTTTGTTTAAAAAGGATGAAAAAGATAAAGAAACGGTTATGTCAGACAGGAGTATTTAGATGCTTCTTAATGTAAATCCAACCAGAATGGAACTGCTTCGAATTAGAAAACGTCTCAAAATCGCTGAAAGAGGACACAAGCTTCTTAAGGATAAAAGAGACGAGCTTTTAAGACAGCTTCTTTCAATGATTGAAGAGGTTAAGAGCTTAAGAATCGGGATTGAAAATGAATTCCAGTCAATCCTGGAAGGTTTTATGCTTGCCAAGGCAAAGATGGGACCTTTCCAGACCGAACAGGCACTTATTTCCCCGGTAAAAGAAATAAATGTTTCTATTAAGGAAAAAAACATAATTAGCGTAAGGGTTCCTGTTTTTGAAAAGGAAGTCAGTGGAGAAATGATCCCTTATGGTTTTTTAAATACAAGCGGTGAAACAGATGTCTCCCTTATAAAGTTTGAAAAATTTTTAGAGTCCCTGTTTAATCTTGCAGAAAAAGAAAAAGCAGTACATTTGCTGGCAAACCAGATCGAAGAAACAAGAAGAAGGGTAAATGCTCTTGAGTATAAACTTATGCCTGACCTGGGTGAAACAATAAATTATATTACAATGAAGCTTGAAGAGACTGAAAGAGCAAGTACGGTAAGGCTTCTGAAAGTCAAGGATATAGTCAGAAAACATTGAGTTATAACTTATCTAATTAAATACAAGTATGGTCATTACTTGAATTATAATATTCATAATTTAAAAGGTTAAGATTTTATCGCTATCGGCAATCAATTGAGTTAATTCAACCATATTACTAATTTCAGCACCTTCAATTAACCTAAGTTCCTTTAAGCCTCTGGCGTTAGCACAGGTTCCACAAATTTTAATCTTCCCACCTTTGTAAATTACAGCGCCCAACATTGTTTCAATATTATAATAGCCCGGTGGAACATTCTGCCCAGCAATAGCACAAGTTGCTGAATCTGCCATTAGAAAAATTCTTACATCTGATTGTGGAAAATCTTTTTGCAGTTGTATTGCAATCCTTAAAGCATTGTATGCTTTTTCCGAACCATAAGGAGCATCATTGATTATTATTAATATCTTCATTCTGTTTTCCTTTGCTGGAATTTTTAATATCTTTAAGTATGTTGTTATTTAGTTCCAAATTTTTTATAAGTACTTCTCTCATCAGGTCACAAGCTTCTGTTATCCTCTCATCAGATAATTTATAAAAAACATTTATACCCGCACGTCTTGAAAGCACAACACCTTTTTCAATCAAAATGCTCATATGTTGAGAAAGATTGGCTTTGCTTATATGTATCTTCTGGGTTAACTGGGTTGCATTTAACTCATAATCACGCAGGGCAGCAATGATTTCCAGTCTTCTTGGATTTGCCAGAGTCTTACAAATACTAGCATGTAGCACGAAAATATTATTCATATATATTTTTTTTATATAATGTTAATATTTAAAATCAGATAAAACTGGTCTTACTATCTGAAATTAATATTCTTTCATCTCTATGAAAGATCCATGCCAGTTCCAAAGGTAGCGACCGGGGAAGATAAACTAAATATTATACCTCCAGAGATTAGACCTGCTATCCCTATAGTAATTAGTATTATTGAAGCTATTAAAAATTTCTTTATATTTTTCATTGTTTTATATTTTTTACATAAAAGAATAGTATTAATTTATGGCATCAACTCTTTTTTCATATTTTCATACTGCTCTTTAGTCAGTTCACCTTTTGCATATCTTTCTTTTAATATCTCTAAAGAGCGTGTGCTGGTTTTATCTGCAACACTATAACCTGTTTTTCTTACAAGCCATACTATTAAAAGTATTGCACCTATCACTATTAGGACAAAAAAAATAAAATCAAAAATCATCCCTATACCACCAAAACCACCAAAACCCATCATAGGCCATCCCCACATCATAATAATTTACTCCTTTTATATCTTGTATATAGTTATTAAATAATTTATAAATGTTTAATAGTTTATAAATTTAATAATATATTAACAGATATTCTAATAATGTCAAATAATTTTTATTAAAATTCAGATGCTAATTAAATTAACCTTACCAAGTGATGAAAAATTTTCTAGGCTTAAATACATATTATTAATGCTTTTTATCAGGATTGTATGCATGTCGAAGCAGGTAAGGGCTTTTTTCAAATATAAGGTGGCTGCTGTTTTTATTCATTTATTAATAGTCTTTAGTTACATTTATTTTTTAAAATGATGCTAATTAGAAATATTTGGGATCTTATAACTCGGCTTAT
>JAHILC010000302.1 GCA_018897225.1 Actinomycetota bacterium | reverse complement strand
CTCAATTCTCTTAAAACGCCCTGCAAATTTTCTTTGCTGACAATGCAAAATATCTCTTGTCCAAGTCTTTTTGAGTGTACTATTTTATTTTTTAAATAAAATTCAAGGTTTTTTTCTACTCTTTCAATAAATACAAGCTTGTGTGATGAATATATTCCATCATATAGTTCTTTTGCCATTTTTCTACCGTTTAGTTAAAAATTAAAAAAATTAAGTTAATAAATCTATTAAATGTCTAATAGTCTTAACATCGCATAAATAAATGTCTCCGGCCGCGGCGGGCAGCCAGGCACATAAATATCTATTTTGATTTTGCTTTCCAGATTTTCGATAATTTTATATTCCCTGCACAACAGGCTGCTGTCAACTACGCATTTGCCTGCTGCAATAACCCATTTTGGATCTCTCATGTTTTTATAATACTCGAGCAGCCTTTCTTCTCCAATCTTGTTATAAAAACCCTGAATTACAAGAACATCTGCGTCTTCGGGGGTGCTGACAAAATTTATGCCAAATCTTGCAATATCATAAAGAGGCCCATTAGTTGCATAAATCTCTTGCTTACAGCAACCAAATCCTGCAACAAGCAAATTAAGATTATTTTTTACTAATGATCGCATTAATTATAATTCTATTTGGTAATAAATTTAGATTTTACAAAGTATACTACTGTAAATATTATTAAGAAGACTATCCCAATTATTAAAAACAAGCCGACGCCCATCTGGAACTTTGCCGTAAAATTAAGTACAAGCAAGAGCAGCAAAATGAAAAATATAACCAGAATAAATACTATGCCAAAGACAAAAAGATTTTTAGCAAGGTAAATATCCTTATTAAGATGAAAACCGCTATATTTCCCAACAGTTAAGCTTTTTGGCGTCTGACGATCTGCCTGTTCCAATTTATGAAATAATTCCTTATTCTTTCTTGTATAAATAAAGAATCGAGACATGAGAAATAAAATAATGAATATGAAAAGCACAACTGCTATAAAGATTGCAATTGAATAGATATTGCTGATAAATATATTAATAGATTCTTCCGGCATTTTTACCCTGTTGCTTTAATATTTTAAAAAGGCGCTTATATGTTTTTGATTTAAAACTTTATCATAATTACAGTAGTACTTCAACCGCAATTGAATTGGCAAATTATTGTTATATATCAAAAAAATATATATAATTTAAAAAAATACATTTTGATGATTCATGAGAATTAAAAAGCCTATAAAAAATTATGACGCAGTAAAAAATATTGGAATTTTTTGCTGGTCTATGATAGGACTTCTAATCTTAGTCGCTTTATTTTTCTATATAATTTACCTGATAAGAATTGCTATAATCCCTTTAATAATTGCTGTTGGTATTGCCTACCTGCTGACTCCCCTTGTAGTTTTACTGCAGAAAAAAATGAAAAAAGTTTTTGCGGTGGCGATAACTTATGTAATTTTTACTGGTATTATTTTCACTATATTCTTCTTTATGGTGCCTACTGTGGTAGATCAGTTTAAGATATTTATAGGAAAGCTTCCTATTTATATCAGCAATCTTACAAATATAATTAATGATTTCCTGAAAAAAAGTATTATTGTGGTAAATATTGAAAATATGATCGGTAAAGAAATAATACCGAAAGATACAAATGCAATAACGCTGTACATTGTCAACAACCTGAAGAATATTAACTTTTTCCAAAGCGCAACTTCTTTTACAAGATCAATAATCAATGTAATAATTACTTTTATCATTGGGCCGTTGCTTGGTATTTATGTTCTTAAAGACACTCATAAGTTGAGAGAAATATTCATAAAAGTAATGCCAGGAAGGTTTAAAAGTCAGGCTTCCACCATAATTGATAAAGTCAATGGCGTTGGTGGAAGATACATAAGGGGCCAGGTTTTAGTTTCAATTATAGTTGGCGCCCTTTGTACTGTTGTGCTGCTTATTCTAAAAGTTGACTTCCCTGTTTTACTGGGATTTATGGCTGGTGTGTTTAATCTTATTCCATTTTTGGGTCCCATTATTGGGGCTATACCTGCAGCATTAACAGCGCTTTTCATCTCACCTCTCAAAGCTGTGATAGTAATACTGTTATTTATTGCAGTTCAGCAGATTGACAATTATGTCATTTCCCCAAATATTATGAAATATCAGGTCGGAATTCATCCGGGGATTCTTATCTTTTCACTGATTGCAGGGGGTGCGCTATTTGGAGTTATAGGTTTGCTTCTTGCTGTGCCAACTGTTGCGATATTTCAGGAAATACTTAAATATTACCTGATCGATAGAAAAACACGGCATCCTGATAGACTTCCTTGAGTGGTTTTTTAAGTTTTCTTGCAACTGCCGCGCAGGATTCAAACTCTGGAGAAAATGTAATTTCTTTTCCTTTCAAAATACCTACCTTGAGTTTAACCTCTCCATATGGAAGCTTGACTGTTTTAACCCCCCTCTCTAAAGTAATCCTTCCTATTTGCTGCATTCTTATCCCAAGGGTGGATGTTTCTGAAAAAAACACTTCAGCAATGCTGCTAACCTTATCATAATTGCAAAGTGCGCAGACTTTAAAAGCAGGACGGTTTTTCTTCATATAAATGGGCTCAATCCAAGCATCATATGCCTTGCTTTCCAGAAGCTTTTCGATAAGATATGCAAGAACTTCGGGTGTACAGTCATCTATATTTGTGGATAATAAAGTAATGTTGCTTTCAGAATTTTGCTCATTTGAGGTTTCTTCGCCTTGCGTACCCAGCATAAGCCTTAATACATTTGGCAACTCATTGCCATGGCTGGCGCCCAGACTAGTATTTTGGGCAGCACATTGCCTGGTCCCGGCGCCAATACCTATTTTTTCAATACACATTAGCGGCATTTTCCCAAATCTATTGCAAATCGTGCTTATAATTGCCGCACCAGTTGGTGTTGTTACTTCAAAATCAAAATTTCCACCATAAGAAGGGACTCCTTTTAAAATCTCAACAGTGGCAGGAGCAGGAATTGGAATTTTGCCGTGCATCGTTGAGGCTATAGCACTGCCCAGGGGTACTTCTCTGGCATAAATCAAGTCTAGCTTAAGACTATCCAATACTGCTGCTGTGGCAGTTATATCAATTATAGAATCTAACGCACCTATTTCGTGAAAATGCACATCTTCAATTTTTTGATTATGCACCTTAGATTCGGCCTCGGCAATTTTTTTAAAAATTTTTAAAGCCAGCTCTTTTGTGGTCGGCTGCAACCTGCTTGAGACAATTAAGTTCTTTATATCTTTATAGCTTCTCGGATGCTGATCTTTTTTTGCATTGACCTGAAATCTGGTTGCATAAATTGCATTTATTTTAATTTTTGACGATTTTAGCTCATACCCACCTATATCCAAATTCTTTAATTCATTTTTTATATATTGCAAATCCACCCCAAGATCAATGAGCGCCCCAACCATCATGTCTCCACTTATGCCAGAAAAACAATCCAGATATAATATTCTTTTCATTATCTTCTCCCTACAAACTCCCAAACTTAAAACTTTCTGCAATAGTGTTTTTCAATTACAAGACTTATTCTATATAATTTTAGCATTAAAGTCAGTAATGGTGATGTTAAATGTATAGTGAAGCAGCCTTGGCTTAACGCTCTTGAAGAGCGATATGATCTTAGTTACTTAAGGAAGTAGAAGTATAGACGTATAAAATATGGTTTTCGCTTTAGCTTATGAGGATCTTTAAAAATGCTGATAGCGCCAAAAGCCGGTCTTGTATGTCAGTAACCTATCTTTTTTATAAAGCTTTTGGCGTCTATATCTAAAATATGTTTTACGTGCTTTTTATCAAATCCTGCTCCAAGAGCTATTGTTTCCTGCCGACCCTCCCAATAAAGATCTAAATGACTGTGTGAATCACTGTTTATTAAAAACTTCACACCAGCCTGTTTCCCTATCCTTGCTACTATGCCATTTGAAAGGCTGTGCCCAGTCCTTGAAGTTATCTCAATATATATATCATTTTTTGCCGCTGTTTGTGCTTCTTCCAGAGTCAGCAGTCCGGGGTGAGCCAGAAAATCTACATATTTTGAATTAACCGCTTCCCAGTTTGTCCCAGGCTCTACTTTCTCCCCAATGCTTTCCCCATGTGCAACTACCAGTCTTGCGCCCTTTTCCCTGGCATATTTTGCCATTTCATTAATACTTTTTGCGGGTATATTTGTAAGTTCAACACCAGGTATTGCAACTATGTTCCAGTATTGATTTATCAAATTGCAGTCTCTTGTAATGCTCTCTATGAGATTGTCTATATTGCAGTAACTTGTGTGGTCCGTAAAACCAATGTATTTATAACCTAAAACATGGGCATATCTTGCAAGTTCAACCGGACTGCTTCCGCCGTCTGAGAAAAAAGTGTGGGTATGAAAATCACAAATCATTTATATATCCTTTCCAAAACCTGATACGGAATTAAAAATATTTTACCAATATCACTGATAAAAAACTATAAAAAATAAAAATTAAAAAAATATTGTTAAAAAAAATATTGTTATATAATTCAATACAAATTTTTAATTTTTAATATTTTAGTTAAAGAGGTTCGCAGTGAACTGGATTAATTTTATGGTTAATAAATTAGGGGCTTCTGTATGCCACCAGATTCCTGAAAGAAGCTTAAAAATGGGAGGTCTTGTTTTGCCCATTTGTTCCAGAGACAGCGGAATTTATATCGGGTTTTTTATTTGTGCGATCTTTATGTTTTTAATATTTCGGAAAAGGGAAAGCGACCTCCCGCCTCTTTATATACTTATCATTTTAATTATTTTTATACTGTCAACAGTTGCTGATGGATTGCTTTCTTATCTCTCTGTTATTGAAACAAACAATACAGCAAGGTTTACTACTGGATTTTTATCCGGGTCTTCAACAATGGCAATCATTTATCCTATTTTT
>JAHILC010000301.1 GCA_018897225.1 Actinomycetota bacterium | reverse complement strand
GGCAATGGAACTATCCCTGCGGTATTTTCAAAAAGATTGAGGCTTGCAAAAACTGCGGGAATTAAAATTATGGATCTTGTTTCAAGAAATATTAAACCAAGAGATATTATTAACCTGGATTCAATAAAGAATGCGCTTGCAGTGGATATGGCGGTTGGATGCTCGACTAATACTATCCTGCATCTCACAGCAATAGCAAAGGAAGCAAAGGCAAGCTTTTCTCTGGAACTTGTAAATGAAATAAGCGCAAAAACTCCAAATCTCTGCAGAATCAGCCCGGCGGGGTCACACCATGTGGAAGACTTATACTGGGCTGGAGGTATTGGGGCAATTATGGGGGAGCTTCTTGCCAATGGGATGATTGACGGAGAGCTCATTACTGCCACCGGAAATAAAGTTAAAGACAATGTTGCAGGTTTAAAAATATTAAATGAAGAAGTGATAAGAAAGATATCTAATCCTCATACTAAGGATGGAGGACTCACAATTTTATGGGGAAACCTGGCACCCGAAGGGTGTGTTGTTAAAAAGTCTGCTGTTGATCCTGGCATGCTGCATTACAGGGGCAAGGCAAAGATATTTAATAGTGAAGAAGACGCACAGGATGCTATTTTAAATGGAAAAATAGTTAAAGGCGATGTAGTCGTCATCAGGTATGAGGGGCCAAAAGGTGGTCCGGGGATGAGGGAAATGCTTGCCCCAACTTCAACATTAGCTGGAATGGGGCTAGAAAAGGATGTTGCTCTTATTACTGATGGAAGATTTTCGGGAGCTACAAAAGGCGCCTCAATAGGTCATATTTCACCTGAAGCTCAGGCTGGGGGTCCAATAGCATTGCTCGAAGAAGGGGATATTATTGACATAGATATAGACGATAACAAGATAAATGCTCTTGTCAGTGATTCAGAATTAGCCAAAAGGAAAGAGAAATGGAATCCACCCGAACTTAAGATTAAAGAAGGCTATCTTTACAGATATGCAAAACTTGTTGCATCAGCATCAAAAGGCGCTGTTTTAGAGTAAAATAAATGTTATAATCAATAAAATTTAATTGTTATAAAGTTGTTACTAACTTATAAGAGGTTAAAAAATGGGAAAAATTAATGGTGCCCAGATGTTACTAAAATGTTTGAAAGAAGAAGGCGTTGAAGTTATTTTTGGTTTTCCTGGCGGTAAGGTTATTCCAATTTATGATGCCATTTTTGATAGTGATATAAAGCATATCCTGGTTCGTCACGAACAAGGTGCAGCCCATGCTGCAGATGGTTATGCAAGAGCAACAGGGAAAACAGGTGTCTGCGTTGCAACATCTGGTCCTGGAGCGACAAATTTAATTACCGGTATTGCCTGTGCTTATATGGATTCAATTCCCATGGTTGCAATAACCGGACAGGCTGAAACAAATTTAATAGGCACAGACTCTTTTCAGGAAGCAGATATTACAGGTATAACAGCGCCAATTACCAAGCATAATTACTTGATCAAAGATGTTAAGGAGCTGCCTACTGTTGTTAAGGAAGCTTTTTATATTGCTTCCACCGGCAGGCCTGGACCAGTATTGATAGACATACCGGTTGATGTGTCAAAAAGCTTAATTGAAGAAAATGTAAAGGTTGAATTAAAACTTGAAGGTTACAAGCCTACTTACAAGGGTAATCCGAAACAGATAATTCAAGCAGCAAAAAGAATTTTCGATAGTAAAAAACCTGTTATTTTTGCAGGCGGAGGAATAATAATATCAGGAGCGAGTTCAGAGCTTGCAGATTTTGCAAGATATGCAAAAATCCCGGTAATTACTAGCTTAATGGGAAAGGGTGGGTTTCCTGATGAAGATGGGCTTTCTCTCGGCATGGCGGGAATGCATGGGACTAAGTATGCTAACCTGGCTTTTATGGATGCAGACCTTATCATTGCAATCGGCGCCAGGTTTGACGACAGGGTAACTGGAAAACTGTCAGAATTTGCGAAAAATGCTGATATTATTCATGCTGATATAGATCCTGCCGAAATTGGAAAAAATGTAAAAGCAGACATACCTATTGTTGGTGACGCAAAAACAATACTTGCGGATTTAAAAATAAGATACAAGGAGTTAATAGATAAAAAAGGTTTTCCGGATCGGGAAAGCTGGCTTAAAACGATCCAAAAACTTAAGAAAGATTTTCCTTTGAAATATGACAAGAGCTCCAAGGGAATAAAACCGATGTATGTAATTGAAAAAATTTATGAAATCACTAAGGGTGATGCAATAATTTGCACTGAAGTAGGCCAGCATCAGATGTGGACCGCACAATTTTATAAATTTAGCCAACCGCGGACTTTTATAACCTCCGGCGGCCTTGGTACAATGGGGTATGGATTACCTGCATCTATCGGGGCAAAAGTTGGCAGGCCTGATAAAACAGTCATTGATATTGCGGGAGATGGCAGTATCCAGATGGTTTCACAGGAATTTGCTACTGCTGTTTTCAACAGAATTCCTGTAAAAATTATGATTTTAAATAATGGCTACCTTGGCATGGTCAGGCAGTGGCAGGAATTCTTTTACAATAAAAGATATTCCCATACATCTATTCAAAATAGTGTTGATTTTGTGAAGCT
>JAHILC010000300.1 GCA_018897225.1 Actinomycetota bacterium | reverse complement strand
GGAACCGGAGACTTGTAAGGATCGCAAGGAGGTAGTTTTATATCTTCCGGAGGTACATCTACAATTTCCCTGGTATGTGTTATAAAAAAGCCATCAGCAAATACTCCAATTGGTATATGGACATCCGGCTGTTCAGCAATAATAAAAGACTTAATTATCATTTCAAAGAGATCGTTTGCAGTCTCAGCGTGAAATATAATCATCCCCGTATCAAGCATAAAACCAATCTCAATTGTATCAGGCTGTATTGTTAAGGGTGAATTTACCCCCCTGCAGAAGAAAGCACACACAATAGGCAGCCTTGCTCCGGCCCAGGTGGGAAACAACTCAAAGGCACGAAGTGTACCAGGACCTCCAGTTGCAGTAAAAACCCTTACCCCACCCATAGAAGCTCCTGCTACTGCTGACATTACTCCAAATTCACTCTCTCCTCTGAAATAATCTTTTAAATAACCTTCCGCATAGATATCTCCTACTAAATGCATGCTCTCTGATTGTGGGGTAATGGGATAGGAAATTGCTAAATCCACATTAGCTCTTTTAATTGCCTCTTTGACTGCTTCACTTCCGGTAATAAACAGCTTGTCCCTTTTGGCTTCAAAGAAGAGATATTCTGGTTCTACTATTTTTTGTTCAATTACTTTTTGCTCTGCCATTATTTTCCACCCTCCCTCTTGTATGTATTTGATTTCTGAAATTTATATCCCCAGTCTGCTTATCTCCTGCAGATTTCCTTTGCTTTATTATCTCTGTTAGTTTTTGTATCTTTTCAACATTTACATCCCTTAAAGTAATCATTGCATCCTCATGTCCATACTCTCCACATAAAGCAATGGTGTAGCAGTCAGTTCCACCTCGAATAATCTTTAAGGCTATGTTAGCATAATGACAATGTACACCTACAAATACACAAACATCAATTTTGTTATGCCAGATAGTAAGATTTGGATGATTGGGATTAATTTCCTCTTCAGGATTAATCATTGGATATTTTGGCCTATAATCAGGCATGGGTATTATCTTTGCCTTGGCTGCTTCTGCCATTTCCTTTACTGCTCTGGCTTTCTTTACTGCTTTCTCATTCCATGCCCAGAGAATAAGCGGTCCAGGAAAAATAGTAAGATTTTTTGCTGAAATCAACTTTTCTGCAATCTTTTCCATTGCTTCTTCCTCAGAGAAAATCACACCTTCTACCAGCGCTTCTCCCTCATTGGGAAGTACTACTCCCATAGAAGCCGCTGCTGGCGGCAGATAACCTTCTGGTCCAGCATGAACCTGATAATCAACCTTTTGCATTTTGTCTCCTTCTTTCTTTTTTGCGAAATTTAGATACTCTGTTAGCAATCAAAGTAGCTAATGCTGCTGCTCCAAACCCATTGTCTATATTAACTATAGCCAGAAAACCTACCATCAGCAATAAGAGTTACCGACTCAGATAGTCCCAAACCACAGATAGCAGCAGTTGGAGCAAGCATCTCTATCGTACTGGGACCACCTTTTTGTGCAGGAGTTAACTATAGCAATGAAGGTTTCTTTAAATCTTCTTACTTGACACCACAGGTTTTAAGTAAGGCACGGTGTGGAGATCTATCCAACCCTTTTTTATTTTATCACTTCTCATCTTTTCTCCATAAAAATAAAACAAAAACCCAAATCCTATCTCTGGTAAGACGGTTGTGTTCTGGTTATGTTTCACTGCAACCTTATTATATACATCCTAAGAGGAGTCGTCATATGAACTTCAAAGTTCAAAGTTTCTAAATATTATAAATTGTCCAGATTTTTTTAACTACTTTTTTATCATCAGAATACACTTTTTTATTAATATTTTGTAAATTTTACTAAATTTATGTTTATTCTTTTGAAAGCAGATATTCTTTCTGATTTTAAGCTGACTCTCTTATTCATTTCTTCCCAACAGGCATCATATACAAAGGATGCTCTTCATCTGAAAAATTGGGTATTTTGGGTAAAAAATCAGTAAAAAGGAAAATTCTTAGTATACATAAAGACATCCGTATAAATGTAATATATTACATAAAGTCGGTTGACTTTAGTAAATTAAGTGGTATTCTTTTCCTATAAAAGAGTCGGAGGTGATAGTTATGATAAGGGAGGCCATTAAAGATTTAATTAAATGGAAAGATAAAGACCCAAGAAAGCCGCTAATAATCCGTGGAGCAAGACAGGTTGGCAAAACATGGATTATGAATGAGTTCGGAAAAACAAATTATGAAAAGATTGCATACATAAATTTTGATAATAATGAACGGATGAAAAGCCTGTTTAGCGGCAGTCTTGATATTCCAAGATTAATAACAGCTCTTCAAATTGAATCGAGTGTAACAATAGAGGCAAATAATACACTTATAATTTTTGATGAGGTTCAGGAGGTGCCACTGGCATTGACATCATTAAAATATTTTTGCGAAAATGCACCGCAGTACCATATTGTGGCCGCAGGCTCCCTGATTGGCATAGCACTTCACGCAGGAACATCATTTCCCGTGGGTAAGGTTGATTTTCTAAATTTGTATCCTCTTAACTTTCAAGAATTTTTAAATGCCACCGGAAATGAAAATCTTTCAAATCTTCTGGCAGCCAAAGACTTTGACCTCATTACAAGCTTTAAAGGCAGATATATAGATCTTTTAAGGCAATATTATTATATTGGCGGAATGCCTGAGGCAGTAAGCAGCTTTATAAAAACACAGGATTATGCAAATGTGCGTGATGTGCATAAGAGTCTGCTTATTGCATATGAGCAGGATTTTTCAAAACATGCTCCAATTGAAGCTGTGCCAAGAATTCGAATGCTGTGGGCATCGATTCCAGCTCAGCTTGCAAGAGAAAACCGGAAGTTTGTATATGGACTTATGAGGCAGGGGGCGCGAGCAAAGGAGTATGAACTTGCGTCGCAATGGCTGCTTGATTGTGGGTTAATCTATAAAGTTTGCAGAATAACAAAGCCTGATATGCCGCTAACCGCATACCAGGATTTCAATTCATTTAAACTGTTTGCCTTGGACGTCGGATTACTTTCAGCCATGAGTGGCCTTGATATAAAGTCACTGCTGGAAGGCAACAAAGTATTTGAAGAATTCAAAGGATCGCTGACTGAACAGTATGTTCTGCAGCAATTAATAGGCAATAAGGACGTAGTGCCTTTTTACTGGAGCGCTGAAAAGTCAGATGGTGAAATTGATTTTGTTTTTCAAAGCGGAATGGATATTGTACCTCTTGAGGTAAAGGCGGCTGAAAACCTGCAGGCTAAAAGCTTAAAAAGCTATTGCTTAAGGTATAAGCCAAAGCATGCAATTCGTACATCAATGTCCGATTACAGAAAAGAGGAACGGCTGACTAACCTTCCGCTTTATGCAGTGAATATGATTTTAAATATTTTAAATTAGAAATCGGCTGTAGATTCATGTATTTTGCAGCTTTTCAGCGCTGTCTGATATTTTTACTATCCTAAATTTTGATCCCGTGTTATATTTAATAAGAAAAATCATTATTTAATAGGAGTTTAAATGCCAGTAATAAAACCATTAGATTAAGGAATTATTATTATGCTAGAATTAACAAATATAAAAATACTACCAGATTTTAAAATAGAAGTTTCTTTTCAAAATGGTGAAAAAAAGACATGTGATTTAAATTTATTTTTAGATAAAGGTGCATTTAAAGAGTTAAGAGATCTTTCATTATTTAAACAAATCCATAATACAGGATTTTCTTTAGAATGGCCAAATGAAGTTGATTTAAGTTCAGACACCTTATATGCAATTGGAAAATAATTTATAAGAATTCAAACTCATACAACTCACCAGGCTTTGCCGGAGGAGACCTCTTTCTCTTAAACTCATATATTTCCAGGTAAAGGAGCGGATGAACTATATAAGGTAGCAGTCAAAAGTTATATATAAGTCTAAGAATGGAAATGATACTAAAGAGTTTGACGCAGTAGATTTTATTGGATGTCTTACAAGCCATATCCCGAACAAATGTGAACAGATGGTCAGGTAAAATGGCTATTACAGCAATTTGTGCCGGGGCAGAAGGAAAAAAGAGGGTACTTGCGAATCTGACTTTGTCATAGAAAATTGTGAGTATAATAAGGGGTTAAATAAATCCTGGGCAAGGCTTATAAAGAAGATTTACGAAGTGGATCCTCTAGTATGCCCT
>JAHILC010000299.1 GCA_018897225.1 Actinomycetota bacterium | reverse complement strand
TATATTTATTATAAGCATGCTGAATATCAAGCAGCTTATCGACAAGCTCTCTCTTGTGGTGGTTATAAACAAGAACTATTGCGCCGGCAACTTCTTCGTCAGCATTTTCCCATTCTTCTTCAACAAGCGCAATCCTGATCAAGTCTCTTAAGGCTTCCGACCGGTTTTTGTAGTTAGTGCTGGAAATAAAAGAATCGAATTTTTTTAAAAGGTTTTCCTCTATTGAGACTCCGAATCTTAACAAAGAGCTGTCTTCTTTTTTTGTCATTGTTTTACTTTTTTTGCCAAAGTTTTGTAAAAATATTATCCTTGGGCAGCCATCCAACTTACAATTAATGCTATTTGTAATAACTACTTATAATGGATATATTAATAGAGTTTGACACATTAAGTCAAATGAAAAAATTTCTTAAAAAAATTCCTGAAAAACTACTTGAATTTTTTTAAATAACGTGTTACTTTTATAAAATTAATAACACCATAGTACTATAGGGCTATAAAATTGTAACAATTATTAACTATACAATTTACTAAATAGTTAGGTACTATTATTTTAGGAGGAGCAAGTATGCATATCCCGGACGGTTTTGTAGATCTAAAAACAGCTATAACAACAGGAGTAATATCTGCAGGGGGCGTTGCAGCATCAATTTACAAAATAAAGAAAATATTTAAGGCAAGAGTAATAGTATTGATGGGAATGATGGCGGCTCTGATTTTTGCACTCCAAATGATAAATTTCACAATACCTGGCGGAACCTCGGGACATCTTCTCGGAGGTGCACTTGTTGTCATAACTCTTGGCCCTTATGCAGGAGTGCTGGTACTTACCGTAGTCTTAATAGTGCAGGCACTGGTTTTTATGGATGGTGGTGTGATCGCAATTGGCGCTAATGTCTTTAATATGGCCATTTGCGGAGCATTGAGCGCATTTCTTATTTATATGCTGCTTAAAAGAATCTCAAAATCAAAAGCAATGTTTTATGTTGCGATTGCAGTTGCTTCCTGGTTTTCAGTTGTTTTTGCATCTTTTTTTGCAGCTCTTGAACTGGGGGTCTCAGGCACATATGCGATGGGAGTAACTCTAAAAGCTATGATATTGGTACATATGGTAATAGGGGTTGGTGAAGCTTTAATAACTACTGCAATTATTGCATTCATTGATAGAGTCAGGCCCGATCTTATATTAACAAGGGAAAATATTTTTGAAAGGGAGGCATAATAATGGTTAAAGCTAAGTTCTCTGACAAGGCCACAATTATTGCAGTAATTACCGGAATTGTAATTTCACTGGTAATTGCAATGTTTCTATCGCCGTTTGCTTCAGGTTTTCCTGACGGTTTGGAGAAAGTTGCGGAAAAACTTGGATTTATAGATAAGGCAACCACTGTCCTTGATGAAGGCTTTTTTATAATTCCTGATTATTCTTTTATATATGTAAAGAGCGAAATATGGCAGGGTCCTCTTGCGGGTTTATTTGGGGTGCTTATTGTGCTTGCAGTCTTTGGAATTATTTTTTTAGTTTATAAAATCTCACACATCCGAGACAGCAGAATTCAGGAGTCCAAATGATGGGATGGCAATAATTCCAGGCGGCATTATTATTTCACCAAGATTTAAATTAATCCTATCATTATTTTTTATATTTCTTGTAACAAGCACTGGCAAGAGTAATTTTGTTTCGCTTCTGCTGTATTTTATTTTAAGCGTTTTAATTTGCCTGCTTTTTAAGCCCCCTCTGGCGCTGCTGTTAAAAAGAGTCTTTGTGGTTTTTTTATTCCCGCTTTCTATTGCGATATTCATACCTTTTACCAATAAAGGCATGGAAATATTTAATATTGATTTCTGGTTTTTGCATATAGGAATAACAGATAATGGTCTGGCAATTTTCTTTACAACAATAATTAAGTCTTTTTTATCAATTTTAATTCTGGCTTCTCTTGTTGTTTCAACTTCAGACATGGAATTGTTGAATGGTTTGAAAGAAATTTATTTTCCAAAGATAATGATTTCATTAATTTTTTTCATGTACAGGTATCTTTTTTTGATAAGGGATCAGTCAAGAATTGGCCAGCTTGCAATCCAAAGCAGGACATTCCAGAAATCATATAAAAATGTAAATAAAAGACTTGCGTTTTTAGCCGGCAGCCTGCTTATTAAGTCTTTTGACAGGGCTGAAAACATTTATAAGTCTATGGAAAGCAGAGGGTTTGAAGGCAGCTTTCACTTTGTTGGAACTAAAAGTAAAATTGCAGTTTCTAATATAATTATTACGTCTGTTATTCTTGCAGCAGCTTTGGCAATAAAGATTTTAGAAATTTTAAAAGTAATACATTAATTTGGAAAGTAAAATAAATTTGGAGAATAAAATAACAATAGAAATAAGTAATTTAAGTTTTAAATATCCTTCAACCAGGAAAATAAGCAGCTTTGACCAGGGTGCAAAAGGATTCAAGGAAGTTCTGCACGAAATCAGCTTTATTGTTTCCGAAGGTGAAAAAGTTTCATTAATAGGCCCAAATGGAGCAGGAAAGTCAACCCTGCTTTTAAACATTGCCGGCCTGCAGGAAATCAAGCATCGAAAAGGCCAGATAAAAATATGCGGGACAGAGTTAAACGATAAGAATATTTACGGAATCAGGGAAAAAATTGGCTTTGTATTCCAGGACCCCAACGATCAGCTTTTCTCTACTTCCGTTTTTGATGATGTAGCATTTGGCCTTATTAATTACCTGAATAAAAAAAGAGATCCAAGGGCAAAGGATATTAAATTCATTGAAGGAAGGGTCAAAGAAAGCCTGGCAAAAGTTAACCTTAAGAATGTTGAAAATGAAATGCCTTATTTCTTGAGTTTTGGAGAAAAGAAGCTTGCAGCTTTTGCTACCGTGCTCTCCTATGATCCTGAAATTCTTATTCTTGATGAGCCATCAAGCAATCTCGATCCTTCAAACAGGGACAATTTCATAGTACTATTAAAGCGGTTTGATAAAACCATAATTGTAGCGACGCATGACCTGGATCTTGCTTATGATTTTTCAGAAAGAGCAATAGTCTTAAACGGGGGGAGAATAGTCTTTGATGGAAATGCCAGAGAAGTGCTGAAAGATAAGGATTTCTTAAATGCAAATAACCTGGCACTGCCGCTGATGTTCAGGAAGTATAATGATATCCCTAATTGAGGTTAAGATTTATACTATTAATTCTTTCCATTCACAGCAATCTTATCAGCTTGTCTTTTGTTTAGTCTCATCAGTTATTTTTTCTTAACTATTTTTAGTATACAATGTGTCCAAGGGAGTGAGTTCACTCCATAATTAGTAAATCATAATAGTAGCATCCAGAGAGTTCTGAATATGAATAAGAAGGAAAGAGCATTAGCAGCAATAAGGCACATGAGTGTAGATAAAATTCCATCTGCCTACAGAGGTACCAATAGTTTATCAATAAGATTAAACAAGTATTTTGATTTTAAAAACCCAGAAGATATTTTAGGGAATTACAAGAATTTAATTAAAGCGCTTGGCGCAGATTTTTATGCTTCCGGTTCAAAGATATGTAAATTTACCACTTATACTGCCAGATATGTCGGTCCTGACCCCCAAAAACCTTATGTAAAGGACCATTCATTTTATTACCAGATAGGCGCTAACTCCAGGTCGGGTACAGCTGGCTCAGGAGAAAGCAGACTTGATTATGATGTGATTGTCGATCCTCCGCTGGGAACAATAAATAATGCATCAGAAATTAAGGATGGTTTCTTAACGAAAAGACTTGCTTATTTTGATTTTAGCCATTTTGACAATAAATATGGAAGCAAAGACCTGACTCATGAGAAAGTTAGTGGAAGCAACGAGGACTTCATCTGCCTTGGTAACCTCACATGTTTTTTCATGATGTGCTGGGCATTAAGGGGGCAGGAAAAATTTCTAATGGATCTTGCCTTTAATAAGAAACTTGCCGAAAAACTAATAAATGAAGTTTGCGAGTTTGGTATAGAATATAATAGAAGGGAGCTTGAAGCATTTGGCAATGTTGGGCAATATTATGGAGCCGTAGATGATGTTGCAGGACAATACGGGATGATTATTGCTCCTGAGCTATTCGAAAAATACTTTCTTCCGGCATATAAAAAACTTATTTCAAATATCAAAAAATGTGGAATTATTTTTAGCTGGCATTGCTGTGGGAGCATTCACAAGGTGCTTCCCATGATGATAGAAGCCGGTATTGATGTTTTTGATGTTGTTCAGACTTCGGCGAAGGATATGGAAATTGAAAATGTTTTTAGGCTTTATGGTAAAGATGTCTGTTTGCATGGCGGGGTGGATGTACAGAATCTTCTTGTCTTTAAAACTCCTAAGGAAATAAGAGAAGAAGTAAAAAAAATTAAGGCTCTGTGGGGAAATGATGGCGGTATAATAGTTGCACCATCCCACGAAACCCTTCCAGAAACTCCAGTTGAAAATGTCATAGCTATGTATGAAGAATTAAATAGCTAAAAATACTAATTTTGCTCAATATATTTTTAATTTCCTAAAGACCTTATGAAGCCAGGGTATATAAAATAATACTTTTAATTCTTTCCATTATGGGAGGATGAGAATAAATTAAATATTTGACAATATTATTGGGTTTGACATTGGCTAAATTAGACCTTGCAAGTTTTTCCAGCATGAATACCTGAGTTTGGGGATCTGCGGTTAGCTCCACAGCAATATTGTCAGCTTGTCCTTCAAAATACCTTGAAACGAAGTTTTGCAGGGGCATTGTGATATAAGATATCAGGCCAAATAAAATAAAAAGGATTAGCACCAGTTTTACACTGGCACCAAGCTGTAACCCAGATTTCAATGAATACATGATAAAAAAAAGAATTATTATACCCGCTGCCCCCATAGCTATATTTTTAACTATGTGTTTATATTTCCAATGGCCGACTTCATGAGCAATAACAGAAAGCACTTCTTTTTTTGTATATTGATTGAGGAGGTTATCATAAATTACAATCCTTTTAGTTTTTCCCACACCTGTAAAATAAGCATTAACCCTGTTTGTTTTTTTACTTGCATCTGCAACAAGTATGCTGCCTATACTGACTCCGGCCTTTTCAGTTACATTGATTATCTCATTTGTTAATTGCTTATCCTCAAGAATGGAAAATTTATAAAATAAAGGGTCTATAATTACTGGGGAAATAAAACTTGCAATGATAATAAATAGAATAAATATTGCTGCCGCTGCTATCCACCAGTGCTTTGGTAAATAGATGATTAAAGCGTAAATAGTTGACAGTCCTATAGTATTAATTATAAGAGAAATGGCTCTGTCTTTTAATATGTCAATAAACCACGAAGGAAGGGTCTGGTTAGAAAGAGCAAATCTATGGTCGATTACAAACTCTCTGTAATATTGAAGGGGCAGGATAATTAAGAATAAAATTATGCTGAAAAGTGCAAATAAAGCTGCTGCCAGTATTAGAGGAATTCTATTATTAATATAAAAATTCTTCCAGAATATATAAATTATTCCTGCCATGAAAGCCCAGGTTAAAAACCTTTCAGCAATTGAAATCAGGAGAACCGTTTTATTATAGTTTGTTGCTTTGATAAGGAAAGTGCTGTCAAAATATTTTAAAACGTCCTTGCTTTCAGGAGTCCTGGTAAAAAGCGCTGCAATAAAAAGAATTATAAGCATGATCAGTGCAAGTATTCCAATAAGAATTGAGAAATTAATTGCCCATCCGAAATTACCCATTAACTTTTTTACCATAATATTAATCTATATAAAAACTATTAAAATGACTAAAACCAGGCTCTTCTAGAATTATAAACAGAACTCTGCAAAAAAGAAAACCAGGAATTGAGCAAGGGCTAACTGAGCTAACTAATAATTGTTCAAACATCTCAATATTAAAAGTTATAATTTGTGTCTAAATTCGTTTCTATTTTCATGATATAATTAATATCAAATGGAAGAAAAAGATTTTAAAAAACTTTTAACTGATCAAACAGAAGAAATCAATAGGCATGGGGAAATACTACTTAAGGAATTTCAAAGTCAATTAAAAGTTATAGCTGAAGTTCAGATTGACCACAGCCACAAGCTTAACGCTCTTTTGGAAATGGTAGCCAATAATACGGAAAATATTGAATTAATTAAAAGCATGTTAAAACGGAAAGTTGATATTGAGGAATTTGAAGCACTTACTAAAAGAGTGATGGTTTTAGAAAAAAAGCTTTTACCTCTTAAATAATTTTGTTAGTGAATATTTATAAAAGGTACCTGTTGCAAGAGTTAAAGAAGGTTTACCCAAAGT
>JAHILC010000298.1 GCA_018897225.1 Actinomycetota bacterium | reverse complement strand
TGGTCAAATTTTGTTAGCTATGGACCAAAAGATTTGGATGTCATGGGATTTACAATTTCAATTTTTGATACTGATAACCTGGAATCTACTGAACTTGTAGTATCCTCTTCCAGGCAGTTTGAAATCAATAATGTAACCATGCTTGGCACTCTCGTTCTCATTGATGGCGGGGATTTGCAGGCTCAGGCAGCAGAAGAAAGCGGTACAACTAGCCAATGATCTGAGCTTTAATTTGCGAAATTATTCTTTCGAATTCCTGCTGATAATTGTTCATGAACTCAAGCATAAATTGCTTCCACTGAGGATTCTGGATGATAGCTTCTTCCAACGAAATTTTTGTAACAATTTTTGCATCACCTTGCTCCACCATCCTCACTCTGGCCTGCGGATTCTTTTCTATGGCTTTTTTGAACTCACCGTAAACATGTTTTTTTTCTTCTTCTGCTTTTTTCTGTAAAGTTTCAAGCAAGCCCAGGCTTTGTTCGATAATAGCTGTCTTTTTTTCAGGCTTTAAAGTCTCCAGGGCTAAAATACCTTTTTTTCTTCTTTGAATCTCATCAACCGGCATCCCAAATTTCAAAGAACCTGTTAAATTCAATTGCGCGTCTGAAAGAAGAGAAGCATTTTCCCCTTTTAATTTTTTCCAAAGCTCGTCAGGGTCAATTTTCATCCTGTAAAATTCAACCATTATCGGTTCAAGCTTTTTTTTATTAATCAAGGCTTCTTTCTCTTCAGGAGACAAATCATCCAGAAGTGCAGCTTTTTCCATTGCAATCTCAATAGCAGTTTTTATCTTATCTCCCATAATTTTTCCCCTGTTTTAAAATATAATTTTAATTAATTTCTTCTTTTTTTAAAAAGATTAAAAAATCTGTCCTGGTAGTAACTAAATAACCCCCAGATGTCAAGCTCCTCTTTAAGTCTGGCTGCCTCAATTTCACCTTTTTCATATAGATTGAACAAATTTTCAATTTCTGATCGTGCTGCAAAAGGAATACCACGATTATCTCTTGAAATAACCGGCATTCCCGATGAATTCAAATTGATAAGATTATTTGCGCTTAAATCTGGCAGCTGCGAGAAATATGCGCTATTTATAACAAGTTCGTAAATAAATTTTGTAAGAGAAACATCCCAGAATTCATCAATTCCTTTTATAATAGCACAGAACGGATCCTGTTTTTTTTCAATCTCACTATCTATTTTTTTTGCAAGCTCATCCAGCGACGTAGATACAATATCCATGTGGTCATAGTCTTTAACAAATCTTAGCTTGTAAAGCATTAATGCCAGGTCTGCGCTTTCTCCCGCAAGCATCTCGAATGCTTTTTTTGCTTCTTGGCTGAATCCCTCCATTCTCATAATATAATATGGAGTAATCAGTTTAGGTTTATGCCAGGTAATCCGGCCTTCCCTGATGACAGTTTCAGAGTCTTTTGTCTTACCTTCAAATTCAATATAAAAAGGAACAGTCAGGATATAATAATGTATGGTCGTAGAATCATAAGTTGAAAGCAGCTTTTTTGGCTGCTTCAGCACTTCAGTGTTTTCGATAGCATATTTAATTTTTTCATCCATGTTCATATTTAAATTATAACTTTATTTTAAGCTAAATCAAAATAAAGTATAATCTTTTTATGCAAGAAAAAATCACTGAAAATAAAAACATAATTTTGTACTCAATTAACATATCAGGAATTGTACAGGGTGTTGGATTTCGGCCATTTATTTATAAGCTTGCTAAAGAAAATAACTTAAATGGCAGCATAACAAATACAACCGAAGGTGTCATTATAAAAGTTTCGGTGAAAAATAAGAAAGAACTGTCTGTTTTTATAGATAAAATAAAAAAATTTAAGCCATCTCCATCGTTAATTGAAAAAATTGAATACCGTAAAATCCCACAAGAAAATTTCCAGGACTTCGCAATAGAAAAAAGCATTGAAACTGATGAAAAATTCCAGTTGATTTCTCCGGATTTGGCAACTTGCCAAATATGTATTGAAGATATAAATAATAAAGAGGATCGCAGGCGGTATTATTACCCTTTTACCAACTGTACAAACTGCGGACCTCGATTCACCATAATAAAAAAGATGCCATATGACAGGCAATATACTACTATGCTTAAGTTTGAAATGTGTCCTGATTGCAAAAAAGAATATGAAAACCCATTTGACAGGCGATTTCACGCCCAACCCAATGCATGCAAAATCTGCGGACCTGTACTTTCCATCATTGATAACACAGGAAAAACTGTTGACTTTCAAAACCCTATTTTAACTGCGGCCAGGCTTTTAAAAAATGGTTTTATTATTGGAATAAAAAGCCTTGGTGGTTTTCAGATAGCATGTGACGCTACAAATGACGATGCAATTCTTAAACTTAGAAAGAGGAAAAACAGGCCGCAAAAGCCATTTGCAGTTATGTTTAAAGATATGGAAACGCTAAACAAATATCTGGCTGTAAGCATCCTGGAACAAGCCAGTCTGACTTCGTCTTCAGCGCCAATAGTATTACTGAAAAAAATTAAATTTATGAGCCTTTCAAAACATGTATCTTATTATAATAAATATGAGGGCGCCATGCTCCCCTATACCCCGCTGCATCATCTCCTTTTTAATAATATCGATTTTCCTTTGGTAATGACCAGCGGAAATATTTCAGAAGAACCAATTGCTTCAGAAAACAAAGAAGCTCTATTTGAACTTCAGGATATTTGTGATTATTTCCTTACCCACAACCGGGATATTTATTCAAAATACGATGATTCAGTGATTAAAATTTTTAATGATAATGAAATGATATTAAGAAGAGCCAGAGGCTATGCTCCTTATCCTATGAAACTAGGTCCCAATATCGGCAATAAAGTAATTCTTGCTGTAGGCGCTCAGGAAAAAAATACTTTCTGCATTCTTAAAAAGAACTATGCAATTATCAGCCAGCATATTGGGGATATGGATAGCGCCGAAACTTTAGATTTCTTTAAGATCACTCTAGACAATTATAAGAAACTTTTCAATATTGATAAAATAGATCTCATTCTATATGACAAACACCCAGATTATGCTGCAACAAAATTTGCAAAACACCACTTTAGAAATTCAAAAAAAATAGAAGTGCAGCATCATAAGGCACATATTGCAGGCGTAATTGCAGAAAACAGATTGCTTGAAGAAAGTGAAAATCAAGAAAATGACAGGATCCTTGGATTTGCCTGGGATGGGACCGGTTATGGCGATGATGGCAAAGTTTGGGGAAGTGAGATCTTTATTGTCCAAAAAATCTTGAGTAAGAAAGAACTGAATTTTGAAAGAATTGGCCATATAAAAGAAAAATATATGCCTGGCGGCGAAATTACAATAAAAAAACCTTACAGGATGGCTGTTTCCTATCTTTATAATTACTTTACAAATCAGGCAAATAATTCTAAAAAGGATTTTTTTAATTATATTTTCAGCCAGTTTCCATTTTATAAGAAAATAATTGAGCCTGAAGAAATTGATATTATTATAAAACAAATTCAAACAGGCTTTAACAGTCCTATAACAACAAGTATGGGAAGATTTTTTGACTCTGTAAGCTCAATTTTAAACTTGACTCATATTGTTAGTTATGAAGGTGAGGCAGCCATACATCTTGAAATGATTTGCCAGGAAAATATTAAAGACGAATATCAGGTTGAAATTGAAGACTTTGTTATAGATGATTATTTTATTTTCAACCAGATTATTTCTGATTTAAAAAACAATGTTGCAGCTCCTATCGTTTCAGCTAAATTTCACAATACTCTTGCAAGGGCCGTTCTTAATATATCTGCTAAAGCCAAAAAAAACTTTGGCACAAATATAATTGCGCTAAGCGGAGGTGTTTTTCAAAACAATCTGCTGATCAGCCGTTGTTTTGAATTACTAAAAAAATCCAATTTCAATGTATATTCCAAATTTAAGGTTCCTGTAAATGATGGCGGGATTTCACTTGGGCAAGCATATATTGGAGCATTAGCTTTAAAGCAGAATTGATTTTTAAATACTGATACTGCTTTCTTCCTTTACCAATTGGAAAACTTCATATTTTTCAATTTCTTCCAGATAATCTTCTCCAAGACCTTCCAGTATTTCAATAAATATTTCAACAAGAACAGGATCGAACTGAACTCCTGATAATCCTTTTATTATTTCAACTGCTTTTTTCTTTGAAGTTGCTTTCTTGTATGGGGCTCCATTTGCCATGACATCGTAAGCGTCGACAACTGCAATAATTCTTGAATTAATTGGTATGGAATCTCCCTTTAACTTATGCGGATACCCATGCCCATTCCACCATTCGTGATGATATAGAATTTCATCTGCTATATGGGCAAGCTGTATAGTGGATTTTGCTATATTATATCCAATGATTGTATGCCTTCTTACCATGCGGGTTTCTTCCTTGGTTAGTTCTCCTTTTTTCATCAAAACATTTTCAGCGATAGCTACTTTACCTATGTCATGCAATAACGAAAGAAGTGATAAATTATTTAGCTGGTTCTCGGAGAGGTTAATCGCTTTTCCAATTCTTCTTGAAAGAGAGCTAACCCTGTAAGTATGCTTTTCATTTTCAAGACCTTTTTCAAAAAGAGCTCTGCTAAAAGCAGAAAGTATCGAATTTGATATGCTATTTCTTTCAACTAGTTTTCTTCGATACATTCCATCTTCAGCGCTCTTAATTACTTTCTGCAAGTTTTGCAAATGTTCGGTTTTCGTTGCCACACCAAGAGATATGCTTAAAGGCAGTTTCTTATTTTCCTGATCTATACATCCAAGCCTTATCCTTTCCACAATTTCTTCAGCTTCTTCTTCTTGGGTTTTGGGCAGAAATATCGCAAACTCATCTCCACCCCATCTACAAATAATGTCCTCAGACCTGCAGCTTTTAACTAGAACTTTTGCGCATTTTCTAAGGAGTAGATCTCCTTTTTTATGCCCAAAGCCATCATTTATTAATTTCAGGCCATTAACATCACCAATGATTATGCTTAAAGGCAACTGGCGTTCCCTGTCCAGTCGCTTTAGTTCTTCATCAAAATATGCTCTGTTATAAAGATCTGTTAAATTATCATGGAAACTAATGTATTTTATCTTCTCTTCTGATTTTTTCCTTTCAGTAATATCCCTGATAACTATCAGCCTGCCGCCTATTTCCATGCTGCTTATTTTTAGTATACTTACTGAAATATTAAAGTATCTATCTTCCTGATGGGTATTAATCATCACATCTTTCTCAACTTCCAGTTCATCCTCAGTGAAATTAATACTATAATCATGCCAGATATAATCTATGGGCTTTCCAATAAAATCCCTGCCGTTAGAAAATAAATCCTGTGCCTGCTTGTTCAGGAAGTTAATCCGGCCTTCCTTATCCAGAACAATAACACCATCTTTTATGCTTCCTATTATTGACTCATAATTTATAGGGACAATCTCACCTATCTTTAAATATGTAAAACCGAATACCAAAACAAGACTGAAAAATGATACTGCAATTGGGGTTAAATCGAATTTTATTAAAGGTATTAGCTTAAATACATACAATATTTTTATAGCCCAAGCAAATATTAACGCAGAAATCAAAGCGATAGCCTGAAGCCTAAAAAATCTATACCTGCTTGCAAAAATAAAAAATAGAAATATTGTACTTATAAAAAGCAAAATATAAGAAAAGCTCGTCCATACCCAGAATGCAGCCCCATAGTCATTTACTGACAAAACTGTCAGAAGACCACTGGAATGAATTACTTCATTCTTCCACATCAAACTATGTATATTATTTGTAAGAAATAAAACCAATGAGGCTGCAGGTATAATACTCAAGGCAATTATTCTTTCCTTTTTGAGCCTCCAGGCAAAACCTGCATATTCCATAGTTAATAAAAAAAACAATAATGGAACAGTGGAAATACCAAAATACTGAATCCTGCCAAAAATAATTTTCCCTATAAGAGAAGTATTTAAGATTTCCAGCGCACATCCTAACATCCATACGGTACAAGAAATCAACAAAAGAGATGTAAGTCTGTAGTTCTTACCGGATTTAGATCTTAAGATAATTATCGCAAGAACCAAAGTGATTGATATTCCGATAATATAAGGGATTAAATATGCATTAAATTGAATGAGCATAATTTTAATATTTAAAAATTTGTTATTATGATATCAAGGTATTTATAAATTATAATTTATTTTATTCTTATAAGTTTATGGTAAATTAATTTAAATTAACTGTAAGAATAAATAGCTTTAAACCAAAATAATTTATATAAACTTTTTGTAACTTTTTAATAATTTTAACACAAATACAAATAAAAAGAAATAATTTAATAATTTTATATTATTTTGCGATATTATATGATTTCTAATATAATAGCTGCTGTATTTAAGGCTTTTATAAAAAATGCTGATAATTTTTATTTTTAAAGAGGTGGTAATTAGATGTGCCTGGCCATTCCTGCAAAAGTTATTAAAATTAATAAAAATATTGCTGAAATAGAAACTCTCGGTGTTGTCAAGGAAGTTGATATAACACTGGTGCCTGACGCAAAGATTGGTGATTATGTAATAGTGCATGCAGGTTTTGCAATTCAAATTATTGATAAAAAAGAAGCTTCCATCACTGTAGGTTACTGGAAAGAATTTCTGGAAGAACAATGAACATTAAAGAAATTTGCGCAAGAATCAGCAGTCTTGTCAGAGATTTAGATAAGAAAAGTATAAATATAATGGAAGTATGCGGAAC
>JAHILC010000297.1 GCA_018897225.1 Actinomycetota bacterium | reverse complement strand
GATGTTGAAGCGCCAAATGCAAGTTTTTTTCTAAAACCGGATATTAAGCATATTCAGAAAGTAAAAATCAAACAGCCAGTTTTTTTAACTGATACAGGCAAATCATTTGAAAAGTGCACTCAGTTCTGCCATTATAATGCAGTTGCTGTTGCAGGCGCAGAAGTTATATTTTTCCCTGAACTGTGTCACGGATGCGGAGGATGCATACTGGTTGGACCCCAAGGCTCAGTACGTGAAGAAGATAGGGTTGTTGGTGAGATTAGAAAAGGTATGGCAAGTCCTAATATAGAATTTTTCATGGGCGATTTAAAACCTGGAAGTATGAGAACAACTGAAATTCAAAATGCGCTTGAGAAATATATAGAAAAAGAAAAACTGGTAATAATTGATTGTCCTCCAGGGACATCATGCAGTATGGTTACTGCCGTTAGAAACAGCAACTGTTGCATACTGGTGACTGAACCTACTCCATTTGGTTTAAATGATTTAATTCTTTCAATAGATGTAGTTACGGAACTTGGCATTCCTTTTGGAGTGATAATAAACAGGGATGGAATAGGAAACAGCGAAGTTGAGAATTATTGTAGTCAGAATAGTGTCAAGATTTTAGCTAAATTCCCATACGATATGAATATAGCAAGATCTTATTCTAAAGGAGAAGCGATTATTAGCGGTAGACCTGAATTAAAAGAAAAGTTTACAGATATAGCTAATAAAGTAATAAAGGATACAGAAGCGGGGCAATTATGAAAAAAATCGTTATTATCAGTGGCAAGGGTGGAACCGGCAAAACGACAATGGCGGCAAATTTTATAAAAATTGCCCACGGCCATGTAGCTATAGATTGTGATGTTGATGCTGCAAATCTTTATATACTCTTAGACCCTTCAATTAAGAAAAAGGAGACTTTTATCAGTGGTGCAAAAGCAAAAGTGACTGGTGACTGCATAAATTGTGGAAAGTGTGAAGAGCTTTGCAGGTTTGAAGCAATAACAGATTCAGTAACAGATATAAAAATTGATAAATTGAAGTGCGAAAGCTGTGGAATCTGTGTTTATGTTTGTCCAACAAAAGCCATTGAGCATAAAGACGAAAAACAGGGCGAGTATTATATCTCTGATACAAAGCATTGTAGTTTTGTTCATGCAAGGTTAGATCCTGGTGCAGAGAATTCAGGTCTATTGGTTACAAAAATCAGGAATGTTTCTGAAGACATTGCTTACCGGCAGGATAAGAAACTTATAATAATTGACGGGGCACCAGGCATAGGCTGTTCTGTAATAGCATCACTTAATGGTGTTGATTATGCCCTTATAGTTACAGAGCCAACCATTTCTGCAATAAGTGACTTTAAAAAGATTTACGAAGTCGCAGGATTTTTTAACATAGAATCCCTTGTTTGCATAAATAAGTTTGATATTAACCTTGATAATACAGCCGAAATTGAAAAATTCTGTGCTTCCAACAACTTAGAAGTTCTGGGTAAAATCCCTTATGATGAAAATGTTCCCAGGTATCTTGCAGATAAAAAATTCATAATTGATAATGCCTGCAGTCCTGCAGCAACTGAAATCAAAAATATATGGCAAAAACTTGAAAAATATCTATATGAATAATTGAAATTTTTTCTTATGATAACTGATTGTAAAAATTAACTTAAATACAAAGTAATTTATTTAAAATGGGAAATTATATTTTTAACGGTGCAATTTATTTAATTGCAATAGTATTGCTGATAGTCTCCTTTGTAAAAAGCAAGGAAAAGACTAAAAAAGCATTGCTCAAAGCATGGAATTCTTTAAAAAATATACTTCCAATGCTTCTTGGAATAATTTTGCTTGTTGGACTTATGCTTTCTATCCTTGATGCAAACTTGATATCAAAAATTATTGGCAATGAATCAGGATTTTATGGAGTGATGCTGGCTTCAGTAGTGGGCTCAATAACGTTAATTCCTGGTTTCATAGCGTTTCCTACTGCAGTCCTTCTTTTAAATGGAGGTGCAGGCTACATCCAGATTGCAGCATTTGTCCAGACACTGATGATGGTGGGAATTGTAACTCTTCCAATGGAGATAAAATATTTTAATAAAAAAGTTGCAATATTGAGAAATATCCTGTCATTCATTTTATCTATAGGGGTGGCATATTTAATTGGGTTAATATTAAGGATATGGAATTAAATTATAAAAATTATGGCACAAAATAATAAAAAAGCTTTCAATATAAAAAAATTCTTAAAGCAATATTTGTTTTTCTTAATAACCCTTGTTTTGTTAGGGTTAATGTTTATTTTTAAATTTGATGCAGGCCTTAGGGCAACTGATATCATAATCTACAGTTTTAAGGAAATGCTTCTAGTCCTGCCGCCAATATTCATTTTAATCGGACTG
Organism: Actinomycetota bacterium; assembly: GCA_018897225.1. Taxonomy (GTDB): domain Bacteria; phylum Actinomycetota; class Humimicrobiia; order Humimicrobiales; family Humimicrobiaceae; genus JAHILC01. The sequence continues at coordinate 46 of JAHILC010000297.1, read as the reverse complement.
CTGGATGTATGGGTTCCGAAGGAAACCATGATTAAATATATGGGAG
>JAHILC010000296.1 GCA_018897225.1 Actinomycetota bacterium | reverse complement strand
TATACTACTGGAACTATTGTTACTGATTTTTTACCCAAAATACCCTATTTTTTTATTTAGAATGCATAAGTTTGGACGAATATCTTATTTATTTTATTTATACTTGAGAGATCCAGAAGCAAGTTCTTATAAATAAGATTTAATTTAAATCATAAATTGAATCATGGCCTTTGTCAAATTATCGAATTGGTCAAAGCAGTTGATATAATTACAATATAGTTTTTCTTGATGATTTTATAAGTTTATAGAGTTGACATGTTTAGTATAACCAGCCAATCTGTTGGATCCTCTTTCAAAATAGATTTAAATTGTTCTATATTTCAGCCTGGTGTGGTAAAATATAGAATCGATAGTACAAGAGAGGAAAAACATGACAAAGCTGTTAGAAAGAGCATTTAAAGAAGCATCCAGGCTTCCAGAGGTTGAGCAGAACGCCTTGGCGAAGTGGGTGCTAGAGGAACTTGAATCAGAAGGTAGATGGGAGAAGACTTTTGCTGGGTCTGAAGATAGCCTAAATAGACTTGCTGATGAGGCTCTTGCAGCACACAAGAATGGGAAAACAAAACCACTGGGCATAGAAGCATTATGATTTCCATAACCAGTGATCGTTTTTGGAAATGTTACAGAGAATTGCCGGAACAAACAAAAAAAGAAGCAAAGAAGGCATATAGGAAATTTAAGAAGAACCCATACCACCCAGGTCTTCACTTCAAACGAATACATTCTACTCGACCGATCTTCTCTTTGCGTATCACTAAGGATTATCGTGCTGTCGGGATACAGCAAAACAATCTGGTAATATGGTTCTGGATTGGTTCTCATGGCGATTACGATAACCTCTTGAGGCAATTAAGAGCTGCAAATGAAAAATTTCTATGAGTACGTGGACGTTGACGTGGTAGTTGGTATGTCAGTTGATATGGTAGTTAAGTGGAAGTGGATGTCGTAGTGGACGTGGTAACTTCAATTTCAATAGCTACAATATCCCCATAGTTAATGTGTGAACCTGCGGCAGGTATCTGGTTTTTAACCTTTCCTTCAGCCAGAGGGTTTGGTGTTACAACAACTATAAATCCCAGTGACTGGAGTGCAGAAATTGCATCCTCTTTTTTCTTGCCCGTAACATCAGGGACCAGGACACCTCTACTGATTTTTATTATTATTTCTGAAATTTTGGTATACTTTGTTCCGGAATCCGGTATCTGGGCAAACACCTTGCCTATTTCTTTAACACTTTCTTCTTTTTGGACAGATACATTTTTAAATCCAGCATTGTTCAAAGCCGCTAATGCATCAACTTCTGTCATTTCAACAACATTTGGAATGGTACCTTCAGGATCTTCTCCCTTGCTGATATATATCGTTACATCAGTGTTCTTCGTGATTATTGCTGCTGCAAGCGGGTCCTGTTTATAAATCTTGTCAACAGGCTGTTCAATGCTGAAATCATAAATTACGTTTGCTATAGGAATCCCAAGGCTGATTAGCATTTGCTCTGCCATATCTTTTTTTAGCCCGATAAGGTTTGGCATTTCATATGTTTGAGGTCCCTTGCTAACCTGCAGCGTGGCGCTTAATTTTTCGCCTGTCAGAGATTCCAGTATTGTTCCAGGAACTGGATCTACACCGAATACTATGTTTTCATTATAAATATCATTAAATTCGAATGACTCATTTATTACAAAATTTAAATCTGTAAAAATCTGCCGTGCTTCATCAATGCTTAAGCCCACTACATCTGGAACAGAAACCTTATTATGGACATTGCAAATTTCAGTAGGTTCCTTGCCCTTTACAAAAATCATAAAACCAAGAGTTTCCTTTGGACACCAGAATGTCGGCAATAAGCCGGATACCGTGCAGACCTCGATATCAACAAGCTCGTCCTTCGGAGCATTGAAATCTTTTACAGGCTTATCCTTAAGCGCTTCTTTCATGTATTCCCGCCATATATCAGCCGCGAAAGAGCCACCCACGACTGTTCGGCCATTTATTTTTTTCATAGGTTTACTGGATTCTTCATAACCCATCCAGACAACAGTTGCCAGTTCAGGAGTGAAACCTCCAAACCAGGCGTCCTTATTATCAGTGGTTGTGCCTGTTTTACCTGCTGCAGGTCTGCCGATATTTGCACCTCTTCCCGTACCCTCTAATATTACCCTTTCAAGAATCCTGGTAACATAATATGCAATCGGAGAGTCCAGTATCCGTAAATTTTTCTCATTTTTTTCAGGGTCATATTCATAAAGAACCTTGCCTTCAGAATCAGTGATTTTTAAAATGCAAACTGGCTGGTGGTATTCTCCTCCTGAGGCAAGAGTAGCAAATATTTTGGTTACATCTAGTGGAGTGATACCTTTTTCAAGTCCTCCTAAAGCAATGGCGGGGTTATTACCTATATCAGTAATTTCCATTTCATTGCATAACCGCTCCACATTGTCTGCACCTACTTTCATCATAAGTTGTGCATAAACTACATTGACGGAATGAATTGTTGCATCCACCACTGTCATATCACCTTCAAATTTCACGCCCCCATAGTTATCTACTTTCCAGTCTGGCCCAGAAGGCATATCTATGACTATTGGGCCATTGGGATTGTACTTGTCATTTGGAGAGAAGTGCTGCTTTAGCGATTCCATTAATACCACAGCTTTAAATATTGAACCGGGTTGTCTTTTGCCCTGAGTAGCAATATTGAATTTGCTTTTATTGTAATCTTTGCCACCAATAAGGCTGTAAATATAACCATTGGCAGGGTCAATGGAAATTAATGCATACGAGGGACCCGGGTCTTCCGGAAATACTTTTTTAATTGCATCTTCGGCATTCTGCTGAAGGCCTGTATCCAGAGTTGTATATATCCTCAACCCACCTTTAAACACATCACGATCGGTAAATTTTTTCTCATAAAGCTGCTGCTTTACATAATCAATAAAATAGGGAGCAATCCTACCAGTATACCGTGTATTGATATTTATTTGTTCTGTGTTTAAGAGGACAGGTTCTGTGATTGCACTCATGAATTCATTTTTATCTATATAACCTTGGTCATACATAAGTTTTAGAATTAAATTTCTCCTGCTCTGTGCTTTTTCAAGATTGTTGAAGGGAGAATAAATCTCGGGAGCTCTTACGAGGCCAGCCAGAAGTGCAGACTGGGCCACTGTAAGATCGCTAGCGCTTACATCAAAATAAACCTGGGATGCTTTTTCAACACCGTAAGTGCCAGCGCCAAAGTATATCGTATTAAGATACATTTCCAAAACTTTATCCTTTGTATAGTGGCGCTCAAGCTGTATTGCTATTACTGCTTCATTAATTTTTCTTCTAAATGTTTGAATCGGGCTGAAATATACATTCTTGACATATTGCTGAGTGATAGTGCTGCCGCCCTGTACGATTTTTCTTGACCTGATATCAGCTATAAGTGCGCCAATAATTCTTATATAGTCAACGCCTTGATGCTCGTAATATCTTTTATCTTCAACAGCAACTATTGCATTTTTTATATTCTGGGACATTTTATCAAAATCGATTATTTCCCTGTTTTCTTCAGCATGAAATTCAGTCAGAAGGCTGCCATCTATTGCATATACTTTTGAAGTTTCGGCTATAGCTGCAGGTGTAAGCTCTTCAAGTGTGGGCACAGTTCCTAAATAAAGCAATCCCGCAATTGCTCCAATAAGAAGGACTAAAACAATGCATATTGCCAGGATTATAAAAAAAGACTTAAGACATCCTGACTTCTTCTTTTTATTTTTATTTTTACTAAAATTATCCATATCACTAACCTCTCAAACAAATTTTAATTATAGCACCTGCTGCTTATAAAGGAAGTTAAATCCCAGCAGAGTTAGCATCAGGCAGAAATTCAGGCGGCATAATAGACATATATATGCCAGTTATGTTAATATTTATTGCAGATTTTTCATAATATTTGCGCTGTTCTGTCAAATTTATTTTTTTTATTTTTTAGAGGGTAATAAGTCTGAAAGAAATACTTTTCATTATTATTTTGTGCCTTGAAAGGAATGGTTATAAATATGGAAAAGGATTTAAGAAAACAAATCGATACAGCCTGCCAGGGTACTGAAGATATTCTGATAAGAGATGAGCTTGAAGATATACTGGCAAAATCCATCAGTGAAAATAAACCTCTTAAAGTCAAGCTGGGTCTTGACCCTACAGCGCCCGATATACATCTGGGACATACTGTGGTGTTAAATAAGCTCAGGCAGTTCCAGGACATGGGGCATAAAGCCATATTGATAATAGGTGATTATACTGCAAGGATAGGGGACCCTTCAGGAAGATCGACACTGCGTCCCAAGCTTAATCCCGAAGTAATAGATAATAATGCCAAAACCTATATGAAACAAGCATTCAAAATACTTGATACTGATAAAACTGAAGTTGTTAAAAATTCAAAATGGTTAAAACCTTTAAAGCTTGAAGATATTTTAAATTTGACTTCAAGGTTTACTGTGGCAAGAATGCTCGAAAGAGATGACTTCAAGAAGCGGTTTCATGGCAATGTTTCAATAGTGATTATGGAATTTTTATATCCCATTATGCAAGCTTATGATTCAGTTGCAATAAATGCTGATATTGAACTGGGAGGAACAGACCAGCGATTTAATTTATTGGTTGGAAGAGAGCTTCAGAAGGAATTCGGCCAGAAACCTCAGATTGCAATCACTATGCCTATCCTGGTTGGGACTGATGGAGTAGAAAAAATGAGCAAGAGCCTTGGAAATTACATAGGCGTGGCTGAGTCTCCTGATGAAATATTTGGTAAGGTTATGTCAATTCCTGATTCTATAATAATTGATTATTACAGGTTGCTTACAAGAATTGGTAAATTTGAAATTGATAAAATTGAAAAAAATATAAAGGAAAAAGGTGAAAACCCTGTTATAGCCAAGAGAAATCTAGCAAAACTTATTGTCCAATATTTACATGATTGGCGAAAAGCTATAAGCGCCGAGAAGAAATTTGACAGCATCTTTAAGGAGAAAAAAATACCTGATGAAGTTGAAGAATGTATCCCCAGTCAGGGAGATATTAAGGATGGAAAAATCCGGCTTGTAAATTTATTGGTAAGCAGCGGTCTTGCAGAATCAAACAGCAAAGCCAGGCAGCTTATTACTCAGGGTGCAATAAAATTAAGTGGTCTAAAAATAGAAGACCCAAATCTGGAGCTAAAATTAAAAGATATCTCAGGTAAAGTAATCCAAAAAGGCAAAAGATTTTTCAGGAAAATTATAAGCACATAGAGAAAAAATTTTTATATAAAAAATGTCTGAAAAAGTAAAAAAGTTTCAGCGCCTTT
>JAHILC010000295.1 GCA_018897225.1 Actinomycetota bacterium | reverse complement strand
GCTGACTGAATAACTCTTGATTAAATAAATTTTTCTCTACACTCATAAGTGAGTTTCCACAAACAATTTTATAATCCAAGTTTGGCAGTGGTTTTATCTTTTTAATGTCTTCTTCATCCACGACAAGTGAAAGCCATAAACGTAGTTTTGCAATTTCTACAGCACCTGGATCTATATCCACTCCATATAACGAATTTTCAATACACTCTCTTTTAAAGTTATAAATAGTTCTATTTGGGCCTTTAATGTAATTTGATAAAACATTTCTAACTCTTACTATCTCACCCATCATACCAACAAGAAATGCACCACTACCAACTGCCGGATCACATACTTTTATATCAACAAGCTTTTCATCAAGTAATTTTACATTTTTTGAAATGCTTTCCGGAATGTTTTTCAAATCATCTTTCAGATTAATACTATTTTCTCCGAATTGTTCTCCATACTTAACAAGTTTTTCTATATCATCTTTAGTTACTTTCTCTTCAAGCTCAGTAGCAAGGTAATTAATAAGACTCTGTTGACACATATAATGAACTATTTCACGAGGAGTATAATAAGTACCCTTTGATTTTCTATCTTTTACTTCAAGTAAATTCTCAAAAACTTTGCCGAGCATTTCCGGGTCTACTGCAACTTCTTTTTCAAGTGGTTCGTCTTCTTTTACTGTAAAATTGTACCTGTCAAAAATATCAAGAATTCCTGTTCCTTTATCACCTTCTTTAGTTTATTTTTATTTGAAAATAACTCATTTGGTAAATTAATATCAGTTTTAACCCAATTATAATCACCCATAGGGTCAAATAATCCCCCATTTAGAAAAGGTATCTTGCAATCAAATAATTTATAGTAATCATCATCATGACTTCTATCATATCTTAAGGCCTCATAAAAAAGAGGTTCTAAAATATCATTATAAAAATTATTATACTTTCCGTGTTTTCCTTCAAATAATTCTCGGAGGAAATACTTTGGACCTGTTCCCCAATCTGCATCTCTTGCTAACCCAAACCAGCCTTTTTTCTGCAGGAAATATAAAAATACAACCTGGCCTAAAAGTTTTTTTGAAAAATCTATAGTATTAATATTTTTTTCTTCAAAGTCTGACTTTATCTTGTTATCTTTAGCTACAATTTCATCAAGAGTTTCTTTAGTCCAGAAAAAAAGCTCTCGATATTTTTTAAAGAATTCTTTTGTTACTTTCTCGACATTAAATGCTTCTTCAAGTTGAGCAAGTGTTATATTTACATCATCTTTCGTAAGTATATTTATCAGCTGACTCTGGGCAGTATGGCTTCTCTCGTTTGAACCAACCAGAAATGACCATCTTTTTGCAGGAGTAAATTCTTCACTAATTTTAACTCTTCCTTTTTTGTCTTCTCCCAATGAATAATCCATTTTAATAAGAAAAAATCTCCAGTCTTTTTCATCAATAGACACGAATGCAGCAAGAGCAGCATCTTTCATTTCACTATCACAGCCACCGCTTAGATACCAGGCGATAAAGTTTCTCTGCATTGTCCTTGCACGTTCAATTGAAGTTTCTTTATTTAATCTGATTACAAGAACATCAAGAGTGATTTTATCAGATTTATAGTCTGTTATTTTTTCGAATGAATTTATAAATGGTTTATAGGCATTTGGAATTTGATTCGTATTAAATGAAACACCCGGATCTGTAATTGCAGAAGATTTTAAATTAAGCAGCTCTACTATAAATCTTGAAAATCTTACTTTATCAAATTTATTTTCAAATGTTTCCCTTATTATTTTTTGAGCTTGATCTTTATTCATTTACTGGCCACCTGTTAAAAATAATGATAATATAACTTCCCTTTTACTAAATCCTGTCTTTGGGTGCTCTACAAAGTGGGAATCCAGTAGTCTTTCCGGAATATTTGTCTGCAGCGTGGCAAGAACTTTTAACGGATTTACTATTCCGTCTTTACCCAATTTATTTAATGAAGCTAAAGTCTCTTTTACAGTTTGTTTTGGGATAGAGCCTTCTTCCAGTTTTTCTTTAACTTTTTGCAAATAATTTTCCTGGTCATCAGTTAGTCGCTGGGAATTTTTTAAGGTAAATTTTATAATTCCCAATATCTTTATAGAGCTGTCTTTGTTGCCTCTACATTGCTGTTTTACATTTTCTTCCGTAGTTGCAACAATAAATGCTTCTTTGTTTTTTTCAAGAAGTTCATAATAATTATGCGGTATCTTATATTTGTCTTCGTCAGGATTACTTTCAAGGATTTTTGCTGCTGAAATAAAATCCAGTTCTTTTAAATCTTCTGTGAAATTTGCAAGGAAAAATTTATCCAGTTTACCTCGCCTAAAATATGTTAATAGGGATTGTTTTATATCCTGGTTTAATTTT
>JAHILC010000027.1 GCA_018897225.1 Actinomycetota bacterium | reverse complement strand
TACAGGGAGCTGTTCCTGGTATGAGTTTGCTTGCGAGATATTTAAACTGACAGGCCTGTCACCGAATATTTCGCCCACAACAAGCCAGACATTTGGCGCTAAGGCAAAAAGGCCTGCATATTCAGTTCTGGATAATAAAAATTTAAGGGCAATTGGTTTAAAAGATATGAGGAACTGGAAACAAGCGCTTGCAGGCTATATTTCAGAAAGAACATAAAAATAGAAAGAAAAACTGATATAAATGTCAAATTCCGAAATTAAAAAGAAATATACGATTTCAGCTTTTTTCCCGGTCTATAATGACTGGGGTACAATATCCAGTATGGTATTTCTGGTAAATGGAGTCCTGGAAAAAGTTGCTAAAGATTATGAAATAATACTTGTTGATGATGGAAGCAGGGAACTTACCAAAAGGGTACTTGAAGAGCTTTTAAAAAAGGTAGATAAATTAAGAGTTATCACCCGTTCCAGTAATGGCGGGTATGGCGCTGCATTAAAGACTGGTTTTTATAATGCCAGGTATGAGCTGATTTTTTATACTGACGGGGACGCACAGTATAATCCCGAGGAACTGGAGCTTTTAGTTGAAAAGTTCAGCAAGGATGTTGATGTGGTAAACGGGTACAAGATAAGCCGCTCAGACCCACCTTACAGGATAATACTTGGTAAATTATATCATTGGATTGCCAGGATGATGTTTGGATTCAAGATTAGAGACGTAGACTGTGATTTCAGGCTCATGCGCAGATCTATTTTTGATGGCCTGGTTTTAGAGTATGATAGTGGAGTTATTTGTGTTGAAATGATAAGTAAAATGACAAAGAAAGGGTACAGATTTGTGGAAGTACCAGTACATCATTACTATAGAATGAGCGGTAAATCAGAGTTTTTTAATTTTAAAAGAATCTTTATAGTAAGCCAGAATTTAATTAAATTATGGTATAAGATTGTTATTAAAAAGATATATTAAATTGGGATTTTAGTTTATGAATACGTCAATGCAACAATTTGAATATGAAAATATATATTATTCTGAAGATAAGATGTGGTGGTACGTAGGGCTGAGGGATATATTATTATTTTATATAAAAAAATTTAGTAAAAAAGGTGGCATCATACTTGACGCGGGGTGCGGTACAGGTAAAAATATTGAATTTTTAGAATCAAATGGTTTTAAAGTTCATGGAATTGATATCTCAAATGATGCAATTAAGTTTTGCAATCAGAGAAATTTGTTAAATGTCAAATGCTCTGATATTACTTATATACCTTATGACTCTGATTTTTTTGATATTGTCTATTCCATGGATGTAATAGGAAATTTGGATGAACAAAATAGAGAAAAAGCGATAAAAGAATTTATAAGAGTTCTAAAAAAGAATGGTGTAATAATTATTAATACTGCTGCTTTTGAATGGCTAAGATCTCAACATGATGACATAATAAATTTAAAAAAGAGGCTAACTAAAAGTGAAATTAAATTATTATTTAATCATCAAAATATTAAAATAATAAAATTAAGTTATAGAGTTTTTTTATTGTTTTTACCTATTGCGCTCATCAAATGGCTTAAAAGATTTATAAAGTTTTTTACTAAAAAATCTTATACAGACTTAAAAATACCACCCAATATAATAAATATTTTTCTTACGAAGATTCAATTATTAGATAATAAAATTTTAAGAAATATAAACCTTCCAGTTGGTTCATCATTATTTTTAGTTTTAAAAAAAAATGAAATTTAGTTTTATATAAATTGTTATAAAAATATGGCAAAAGTTATTTGTACTGATAATAATTCAAAAGATTTTATATTAAAAACATATAGAAATAAAAAAGTCCTTATAACAGGCGGGCTTGGTTTTATTGGCAGCAATCTTGCCATAAGATTGCAAGGGCTTTGAGCAGACATTGTGATCGTAGATTCACTTATTGAAGATTATGGCGGCAACATGTTTAACATTGAACCGATTAAAGATAAGGTAATGGTAAACATTGCAGATGTTAGGGACGAATCCAGCATGCTCTACCTTGTAAAGGACAAGGATTATATTTTTAACCTTGCAGGCCAGGTAAGCCATATTGACAGTATGTTAAATCCATATATTGACCTTGAAATCAACTGCAGAAGCCAGCTTTCAATGCTTGAAGCATGCAAGAAAAACAACAAAAATGTAAAGATAATTTATGCAGGCACAAGACAGCAATACGGCAAGCCTGATTATCTTCCGGTAGACGAGAAGCACCCAGTTCATCCCACCGATGTTAATGGTATAAATATGATGGCAGGCGAGTGGTATCACATACTTTACAATAATGTTTACGGTATAAGAGCTGTTTCACTCAGGCTCATTAACACATATGGTCCCAGGCTTCTATTAAAACACAACAGGCAGGGATTTTTGGGCTGGTTTGTGAAGCAATTAATTGATGGTGAAGAGATAAAGATATTTGGTGACGGCAACCAGATAAGGGATTTTAATTATATCGACGATGCTGTAGATGCATTTTTAATTGCAGGAGCTTCGGAAAAATCTTTTGGTAATTTCTATAATCTGGGCGGAACTGAAAGGACCAGCCTTAAAGATTTGGTTGAAATAATGATTGATATAAACGGCAGAGGCAGCTACTCGATAATACCTTTTCCGGAAGATAGAAAAAAAATTGATATCGGTGATTTTTATTCTGACTTTACAAAAATTAAAAACGAGCTTGGATGGAAGCCTGAAGTTTCACTGCGGGAAGGCCTGCAAAAAACATTTGAGTATTATAAAAAATACCAGGGATACTACTTCTAACCAGTGGCGCATATGTTTTATGTGGCAAAATAATGATTGCTATAATGTTGAGATTACTGATTATCATTAAAATAATAGGAGGCAAAACATAATGGAAAAATTAAAAAATATCCACCCCGGTGAGATTTTAGATGAGGAGTTTCTAAAGCCATTAAATATTTCCGCCTATAAACTGGCAAAAGAAACACATCTTGACCAGACCC
>JAHILC010000294.1 GCA_018897225.1 Actinomycetota bacterium | reverse complement strand
GTGCGTAATAAGCCCTAAAATCCCTATTACCAATATCGAAGAGTCCGTTCCCGGCTCAGAACAGCAAGCTGTTAGAATAGTAGAAAATTTTAAATGGAGAAGACAGCAGGATCCTGATTGCGGCCTTATCTGTAACATACCTTTTCACGGTATATTTTCTGCAGCCGATGATCTAAATTCTGCTTTTCTATACGTCGAGGTTTCAGAAACTAACTGCAAGATTTTAATTAACAGGCAGATAATGTTTGGCAATAACCCGAGTGCAGATTTTTCAATACATCACGACATTTCAAGAGAAGAAATATCTTCAATTGCAGAATCAAAGGAAGTATGTCCTACCGGATTTGTGTACCGTGATGCTTTTGGCAACGAAACAACATATAAATCGGGTTCAACTTATTTACAACCTTCAGGCTCAAACTTATCAAGCGAACTTGTATCAAAAATTACTGAAGAAGTTTTGAAAAAGATTAAGAACAGTTAATACTTTTTTGAAACAACCTTTAAAAATTTCTTGGCTGCCCCGGCAGAATCACCAGAATATATTTCTATTCCATACCTGTCGGCAAAATCTCTTGTTACAGGAGCTCCGCCTACAGCAAGTACAACTCTATCGCGGTATCCGGCATCTTTTATGGCTTTTATATGATTCGGGATATTTGCAAGTGTTGTGGTAAGGAGTCCGGAGAATGCAACTATTTGCGGGTTGTTTTCCTTAATGGCTTCTACAAATTTTTGATAATCTACATCAATACCAAGATCTATTACCTTAAATCCCTGGCCTTCTGCCATAACTATAACAAGGTTTTTGCCTATATCGTGCAGATCACCCTTGACTGTCCCAATAACGATAGTCCCTCTCTCTGTCACATTTTCATCATCTTTAATTAAAGGTTTCAAAATGTTCATTGCCTCTTTCATTGCTTTTGCAGCCAGCAGCATATCAGGCATGTAAAGTTCCCCGGACCCAAATTTATCACCAACATCAATCATTGCCTTAGAAAGTGATTTGTTTATGATATCCTGAACCGGAATCTTTTCTTCAATTGCTTTTTGAACTAAAAGCACCACATTTTTATAATTCCCAGAAGCCGTTGCATCATAAATTTCATCTAATATTGCCATTTTGAAAACCCCACTTATAAAAATTATTAAAATTATTGATAAAGACCATATTTGTGAATTGAATTAAAATAAGCAATCAAATTTTCAAAAGGAATGTAATTTACAATTGAATGAGAGCATGTTGCAACATAACCAAACCCTGGTTTTAAAACATCCATATGTTCCTTTACATCCTTATCTATGTCTTCCGGCGTGCCCTTGGAAAGTGGAAATTCTATATCAATATTTCCTGAAAGGCAAAGCTTGCTACCATATTTCTTTTTATATTCTCTGTAATCAATACTATAAGGATCCATTGGATTCAGGCAGTTCAGGCCCATTTCAATTAAATCCTCCACAATATCATCAATCCTGCCATCTGAATGGAACATCACTGGTACACCTGCATTTACAGCCGGTTCCATTATCCTTGCCATTCTGGGAACCCACATTTCCTTCATGATTTTAGGTGGAATGAAAAGTCCTGTTTTAAAAGCAACATCATCACAGGGCCAGATAAAATCAACACCAGACTGGACAAGTGATTTTGTCATTTTCACATAGTGTTGTGTAGAGATTTCAAGCATGTCCTCTATAAGCTGCCTATCCTCATAGACCAACATCATAAAGTCATTCATTCCCACTAAAAATTCATAGGGTGTCTGCAATATACAACCGTAAGCACATGCAACCCCAATCTTTGATTTTCTTCGTTTTAATACTTCTTTATATTCCTTCAAATATTTAACAGCATCATTTATCTGCCTGTCCGAATCCAATATTAATTGTTCAAAATCTTTCCTGTTTTTAACGGATTTATCTGCAACTTGCACCAGTTTTCCATTTGCGTTTTTTTTCTTAAATGGAGCCCATATACCTGCATCAAATACCATAGCATCCTACCCTATTATGTTGCAGAGATCAATATAATCATCAGGGTACATCGGTCTTACCACGTCAGGATCTACAACACCTTTTGCAGGGTCACCTCCATAAGCAAGTGTATTTCCTGCATATCTGCCGAGGAAGCTTTCAACATGTTTATCCTCAATCAGGATTTCAAAATTTGGAACCCTGTCAGCAGGCTGCCTCCTAAAAGCAGAAATAAGCCTACTTACATCAGGTTCTCCCTTATAAGGTTCAATAAATTTTGAATTAATCATTATATTGCTCCTTTTTTTAATTTTGGCTTTTAAATAGAGTCTCTGTTTTTAGATTTAGATAATAATTGATTAACCTTTCCCACTCAATGGGAGACAGCTTATCCGGGAAATAGATTTTTTCTTTATTAGAGTCCCTTATTATTTTTCTGCCTTCATTAAGACTTTTTATTTCTCCAAGTGCAAATAATTGAGATATTATATTACCATTAATAGTTGCCTCATGATAACCCGTATGAATTTCCCTGCCCAGGCAGTCTGCTATCCACTGGCAGAAGAATTCATTTTTACTTCCACCGCCCGCCATATAAATCTTATCAAAATTTTTTCCAGTAATTTTTTCAAGTTCATCAAAGGAAAGTTTGGATTCTATGACCATGCTTTGGAGAAGCGAGATTATAATATTACTTCGCAATCTTTCAATCTTCTGATTTGTAAGCTTAAAGTAATTAATTATCCTTTCAGGCATATTGTATTCATCATTCTCAAGATAAGTACTATTTAAATCAATTAATGCAGTTTTTTGTTTGGGTATTTTAATGTCTTTGTAAAATTCATCATGGCTTATTTCTTTACCATCTTCCAATTCCCATATTTTTTTACATTCCTGTAAAAAATAAAAACCGTTAAATGCTTTAAGAAACATATTGTTTTCTCTAAAAGTTCTCCAATTTGTAAAATCTGATTTAATTACAGAATCATTCACGATTGGATTTTTATTTTCTATCCCGATAACAGACCATGTCCCACTGTTTATATAGCATGAATTAAACCCGGCATCATCTAAGGGTATGCCTGTGACCATTGAAGAACTGTCATGGCTGCAAGTTAATACAACACTTATCTTGCTGGAATCAGCCGGTAAGTTTGCATATGTGGCAAATTCTTTCCTAACTTTTCGAATTAAAGTTCCTGCCTCTGCTATTGGTGGCAGAATTTGATCCGGGATACCCAATTTTCTAAGAATTTCTTTCCTGTAACTTTTACTTCTGACATCATAAAACTGACTGGCGGATAAAATACTTGGATCAACAAATTTTTCACCAGTAAGGAAATAATTAATCAGGCTGGGCATTAAAAGAATTGTTTTTATTACTTTTGCAGTTTCTTCCCTGAATTTGTATAAATAATATAACTGGAAAAGAGTGCAAAAATTAGAAACCTGTGTAGAATTTAATTTAAATAGTTCATCCTTTGGAAATATTTCATAGATATGTTTTCCGATTTTGCTGGTTCTTTTGTCCCTGTAAGATACCGGATTTGATATTAATTCTCCATAGCTGTCAAGCATTCCGAAATCCACACCCCAGGTATCAACACCAACTGAATGGATATTTGTTCCAGCATCACTGGCTGCTTTTCTTAAACCGGTGCCAACATTTTCCATAATATCTAAAAAATTCCAGTATAGAGTATCCCCAAGGTAAAAAGGCTTATTATCAAATCTATAGATTTCTTTGGAGTTGACAAAACTTCCATCAAAATCACTAAGAACAACTCTTCCGCTGCCAGCGCCAATATCAAATGATAATAGTTTCATTTTTTATGAGAATATCATGTCAGTTATTAAATCTATATTATCTGCAAAACTATAACTAATTAAGTTTTTGTCAATTTCACTTTCATATTTCATCAGTTTATCTGCTAAATCATTGAATTTCCTTACGAGTTTTACTCCAATCCTGAGTGATTTTACCCTGTCCTCCCTTGGAGACATTATGTCAATTGCAAGCCAGCCCATATAATCAGTCTTTTTGAGATAATAAAAAAATTCCAGTATTTCCCAGAAATTTATAGTGCCAAAAATCATATCGGGGTCTGCATCTTTGTAATTTTCATTTAAATGAATTTGGAACAGTTTATTATGTGAATCCAGAAGCATCAGTGATTCAGCGAGATTCTCACCTGCCATGAGCGAATGCCCAATATCCAGTGCACATCCAACATTTTCCAGGCCAACATCGTTGACAAAAGCCAGAGCCTTACCGGAATTGCTAATAAATTGTTTCTGCCTTGGGTCTTTGGATTTTGCTTCAATAGCAATTTTTACACTTCTATCATATTCCCCAATTTCACGGATAGTCTCTACAAGTCTTTTCCAGCCATCTTTATAATTTACCTGAAATGGATAATCAAACTCATCATGGGCTGGCCATAAAAGTACGCTGTCTGCTTTAACGGCTTTTGTGAAATCTATGGCCTCCTTAAAAGATTCTATGGACTCCTTTATGATTTTTGATTCTGTAGTACAGAAAGCACCATGTTTGAATCTTCTCTCAGTATATGAAAGGGTTGGAGCGAGATTCGAAACTACAAGATTGTAATCGGCTAATTTTTTTATTAACTTTTCCGGATCTCTTGGCAGAGGTTCGGTCGGATAATGTGTAAAATTTCCGGTAACACCCTCTATTTTTGACATAGCCTCCAATTTTTCATCCAAACTCATTTCATCACAATACCCTCCCGGGACATACCTTTCAGCAAAAGTGCCGAGACAACCAAAATGAGCATCAATATTAAGTTTCATTTTTCCTCCATTTAAAAATATTTTAAATACATTGATGGATTATTTTATTCTTCAATGATGCTGTTTAATTTTTCCCTGTAATATTTAAAATATTCCCAGGTAACATCTTCGGAAACTGCATGATCTATATGTGGAATGTAGCCGCCCTTTTCCATTACTTTTGATATTTTATCCAATTCTGCATCTATCTTAACGATGTTCG
>JAHILC010000293.1 GCA_018897225.1 Actinomycetota bacterium | reverse complement strand
GAATCATAAACCATGTAGTTCCGGTTGCCATTGCCACTGCAACATCAGTACTTCCAACCCCTGTGGTTGCAGCCCCAAGAGCCCCGTATGTGCAAGTATGTGAATCAGCGCCTATTGCAAGGTCTCCAGGTACAACAAGCCCCAATTCAGGAAGAAGCGCGTGTTCGATACCCATCTTGCCAACTTCGAAATAATTTTTAATCTTGTATTCATTCGCAAACTCCCTTATAAGCTTGCATTGCTGGGCAGATTTAATATCTTTATTTGGTGTAAAATGATCAGGAACAATTATTATTTTTTCAGAGTCAAAAACTTTTTTAACTCCTATCTTTTTGAATTCTTCTATTGCAAGCGGCATTGTAATGTCATTTCCTAGTATGAAATCAACTCTGGCATTTACTATTTCGCCAACATTTAAATATTGGCGGTCGCAGTGCCAGGCTATTATTTTTTGAGCTATCGTTTGTGGTTTATTTTCAACTGCCATTTTTTAAACTCCTACTGGATCCATTCATTATTTACTTACTTTATTATGCTTGAGTTTTGCTAATCATTATCCTGTTAAGCGCATCTAGATATGACTTTATGCTAGCTTCGATAATATCAGTACTTATGCCACTACCCATTACTTCAACATCCTGCGAGCTTACAATTATCTTAACTGCGCCAATTGCATCCTTGCCTTCAGAAACAGCTTCAATATTATAATCAATCAATTTTACTTTCATTTTTGTAGCAGCATCTATTGCTTTAAAAGAAGCATCAATAGGACCGTCTCCATAAGAAGCGCTTTCAACCAGCTTTCCATCAATATTTATTCCCACAGTTGCGGTTGATTTAATGCTTGTGCCACTCAGCACCTGATAGTATTTTAACTTGAAATGCTCTTTTACGTCTCTTAGCTCGTTTTCTATTATTGCCCTGAGGTCGTAATCGTTTATTTCACCCTTTTTTTCGGCCAGGTCTTTAAACCTGTCAAATGCTTTTTCAAGATCTTCTTCTTTCAACTTAAAGCCAAGTTCGCTAACCCTTTTTACAAAAGCATGCCTGCCCGAATGCTTTCCGAGAACAAGCTGCGAAGGTTTTGATCCTATGTCTTCTGGCTTCATAATTTCATATGTAGACCTGTTTTTAAGCATTCCATCCTGATGAATACCTGCTTCATGCATGAATGCATTCTTTCCAACAATTGCCTTATTCGGAGCGACCCAGTAACCTGTCAAATGCTTTACAAGACTGCTTGTCCGCATTATTTCCTTCAAGTTTATATCAGTATAAAGATTAAGATCCTTTTTTCTTGTGTCAATAATCATCGCTATCTCTTCAAGCGATGCATTGCCTGCGCGCTCTCCTATTCCATTTACTGCAACTTCAATTTGTCTTGCGCCATATTGCGTAGCTAAAATGGAATTTGCAACTGCCAGCCCTAAGTCATTATGGCAGTGCACGCTTATTATAACATCCTCAATACCTTTTACATTTTTTGAAAGGTACTCTATAAGCCTGGAATATTCTTCCGGGAGTGCATAACCCACAGTATCAGGCACATTTAGTACCTTGGCTCCGCTTTCAATTGCTGCTTCATACATCCTGCAAAGGAAATCCCAATCACTCCTTGTGGCATCCATTGCTGAAAATTCAACAATGTCTGTATATTTCCTGGCCCTCTTGACAGCTTCCTTTGCGAGCTCCAGCGCTTCTTGCCGGGTTTTTTTGAACTGATACTGGAGGTGTATATCTGAAGAAGAAATAAAAGTGTGAATTACAGGATTGGAAGCGTTTTTTAGAGCTTCTCCGGCAACATCTATATCTTTTGGCACTGCTCTTGCAAGGACTGCAATTGCGCGATTCCTTATCTTTTTTACTATTTCCTGCACGGCATTAAAATCACTCTTTGAAGAAATTGGAAACCCTGCTTCAATAGTATCCACATTTATCTTGTCCAGCTGTTCTGCAATTTCAAGCTTTTCCCTGATATTCAAGTGAATACCTGGCGCCTGCTCTCCATCTCGCAGTGTTGTGTCAAAAATGTAAATTTTCTTTGCCATCCGAATCTCCCAGTCCTTTTATCAATATATTTAATTTACAGGCTAACTACCTTAATATTGTCAAATCCGCTTATTTTCTCGAGTTTCTTGATGATTTCTGGAATAAGCTCGTTATCAATGTTGAGTCCCATCACTGCTTCTCCGCTAATCTTCTTTCTTCCAACATGCATGCTTGCAATATTTATATCAAGCTTTCCAAAGGCTGTGCCTATTTTGCCAATCTGGCCTGGTATGTCTTCATACCTGATAAAAGCCATGTATTTTGAAGGCACCATATCTATTGCAAATTTATCAATAGACACAAATCTTGGCTTATTTTTAACCCCGGTAACTGTACCAGAAATAGAAAGCTCGCTGCTTTTACCCTTGCCGGTAAGATTTATCAAATTGATATAATCCTGAGACTGACTGCTTTTTACTTCTTTAAATTTTAGGCCGTTTTCTTCAGCAATAATACCGACATTGACCAGATTTATACCTTCTGCGCAGTACTTGCCAAGTATTTTTACCAGAATCATATTAGTTAAAAATTTTGTGTCATATTCAGCAATTTTTCCAAAATACCCAATCTCAATACTTTCCAAATTTCCTTCAAACATACCGGCAAAAAAACTGCCCATGTTTTCACAAAGCTCAAAAAATGGAGAAACTGCTTCAAGAATTTCTGGCCCTATCGCTGGAACATTTACTGCAAATGTTGCCATCTTCCCATTCAATACATCACTAACCTGTTCTGCTATCATTGTGCCTGCCCTATCCTGCGCTTCTTCAGTTGACGCCCCCAGATGTGGTGTGCAAATAACCCTGTCAATGTTAAATACCGGGGAACTCTGGCATGGCTCGCTTTCGAAAACATCCAGCGCTGCGCCACCTATCTGTCCATCATTTATCGCATCTGCAAGGTCCTTTTCTACAATGATGCCTCCGCGAGCTGCATTTATTATTACTGTTCCCTTTTTCATTTTGTAGAGTTCTTTTTTATTAAACATTCCCATCGTATCTTTATTCTTTGGCAGATGAATAGTTATAAAATCAGATATCTTGTAAAGAGCGTCAAGGTTATCTGCTCTCTCAATTCCAAGGGAAGAAAATTTTTCATCAGCAGTAAATGGGTCAAAGGCTGTTACTTTCATACCCAGCCCAACAGCTTTTTTTGCAACCAGATAACCAATTTTACCAAAGCCTATTATACCTAAGGTCTTACCCTCGATTTCGATACCTTTATATTTTGATTTTTCCCATTTCCCAGCTTTTGTGGAAAAATTTGCCTCTGGGATTTTTCGTGCAAGCGCCATCATTAGTCCGATGGCATGCTCTGCAACCGAAACACTATTGCTGCCTGGAGCATTTACAACAACAATTCCCTTTTTTGTAGCTGTGCTGACATCGACATTGTCCACTCCAACTCCTGCTCTTCCAATTACTTCCAGGTTATCTGCAGCCTCAATTATTTCAGATGTCATTTTAGTGGCGCTTCTAATTATTATTGCATTGTAATTTTTGATTACTTTTTTAAGCTCATCTGGAGAAATCCCTTTTTTTAAGTCTACTGTAAACTTCTCATCTAACATTTTTTTTGCATTTTCTGAAATGCCGTCAGTAACAATTATTTTTTTCTTCATGAAATCACCATTCCATTATCTATAAATTATTGATAGAACTTATTTATATTTTTCAAAAACTATTCATTTAGATAATTGTTTTCCATAAACACTTTTTCAACCTCAACAACGCCTGCACCTAGTTCAAACTTCCAGCCTTGTTCCTTAAGAGCAAATTCGAGAGCTGATATTGCTATGAGAACATCAAAAATTCCGACATAACCAAGATGGCCAATTCTAAATATCAAACCTGTTAGCTTGCCCTGGCCGCCTGCAACAGTAACTCCATATTTAACACGCATTGTCTTGGTTAGAAGCTTCCCGTCAATTCCTTCAGGTACATTTATTGATGTGACAGAAACGCCCCTCTTGCCTGGATCTTTCACAAGCAGTTCAAGTCCCAGTTTCTCACATGCTCTCTGTACTGCCAGAGCTAAAGTTCTATGCCTTCTATAAACATTTTCCCTGCCCTCCTCAAAGAACATGTCAAGCGCCTTATTCATAGCTACAATTATTGAAATTCCCGGTGTCCATGGAGTCTGGGGCGGGGTTTTTTCTGAATATTTTTTTGCAGCAGTAAGATCAAAGTAAAACTTTGGAATATTAGACTTCTCGATAGCTTCACATGCTCGAGGACTCAAACTTATAAAAGAAATGCCGGTCGGGGCGCTAAGAGCTTTCTGTGAACCACCGCATACTATGTCAAGGCTCCACTCATCAACCTTTAACTCTGACGCTCCAATCCCGCTTATTGCATCTACTATCATTAAAGCAGGGTAACCTTTTACTACTTTACTTATTGCTTCAATATCATTAATGACACCGGTAGATGTTTCACTATGCTGAACCATTACACCTTTTATATCAGGGTTTTCATCAAGAGACTTCTTTACATCTGCAGGATTTGCATTATCGCCCCATTCATAATCAAGTGCAATAACATTAAGTCCAAATTTAGCGCTGATCTTTTTAAACCTCTCTCCAAAATTGCCTGCATTTATTACTAGAACCTTGTCACCAACTGAAAAAGTATTTGTTACTGCAGCTTCCATGGCTCCTGTTCCCGATGAAGTCAGAATTAAAACATCGTTGCTTGTCTGCATAAATTTCTTTAATTTGTCTGTAACTTCAATAAAAATTTTTGAAAATTCTGGAGATCTGTGATGCATTAATGGCCTGCCATGCTCCATTAATACCTCTTCAGAAATTGGTACGGGACCCGGGGTCATAATATAGTTCTTCCTCATTTTGACTCCTTTCCTTTATTAGGTTATAAATTTTTTTAATTACTTTTTACTGCCTCTGGTGCAGGCAATCTTTCCTGTTCTGATAAGCTCAAGTATGCCATATGGTTTAAGCAAATCTTCCAGTCCTTGTATCTTGCTGCTGTTGCCTGTAATTTCAATAATCAACGATTTCTTGGCAACATCAACAATATTTGCCCTGAAAATATTAATAATCTCAAGAATCTCGGCTCTGGTATTATTATCAGCGCTAACTTTTATAAGTACCAGTTCTCTTTCTACGATATTGGAAGGGTCCAGCTCCTGTATTTTTATAACATTTATTAGCTTATACAATTGCTTGATCACCTGCTCTATGCTGTGTGTTTCCGCATTTACTACTATAGTAATTCTTGAAATTTTTTCATCTTCGGTAGGGCCGACAGCAAGACTTTCTATGTTAAACCCTCTCCTGCTGAAAAGTCCTGAAATTTTAGCAAGTACGCCTGCTTTATTTTCGACAAGCACTGAAATTATATGATTTTGGTTCATTAGGCTCACCTGTAATTAATTATTAATTCTAAACATTATATTTACTCGAACTCAAGCATCTGATTTATGGGAGAACCTGCAGGGACCATTGGATAAACATTTTCTTCCCTGTCTATCCAGAAGTCTACCACTACCACATTATCAATGGACAGCGCTTTTTTAATAGTTTCTTCAACCTGCGACTTTTC
>JAHILC010000292.1 GCA_018897225.1 Actinomycetota bacterium | reverse complement strand
CAGAAACTTTATCCAGGCTGTGGATAGAAGCGCCATTTTGTATTATAACCCGCTCAACTTTTTCAAAATCTATTTCATCACCTTCGCAGGATATTTTTACATTTTCAACTTTTTGATCCATCTCTATTAAAGAAATATCCACTCCAACAATTCCTTCAATATCAGCAAGCTGTGTTGCTAAATCTACCAAATTTGGTGAATGTGGTTTTAACACATCTAATACGAGCCGCCTTATATTTGCCATTTTAGTTATCCCCTTTTATATTTTTATCTTTTTTTATTAATTATTTTTTCTTTTTTCACTTTTAAATTATTTAATGCACTATTGAGGTCATCAGCTAACTTGTCTTCTATTTCAATTACTTTTCCATTTTCAGGATGAAGAAATTTTAATTTACTTGCATGAAGAAACTGCCTATTTAATCCTATATACCGGGCAATTCTTTCAGATTCTTTATTGCCATATTGTTTATCTCCAATAATTGGATGATCAATATAGCTGAGATGAACTCTAATCTGGTGAGTCCTGCCGGTTTTAGGGAAAACATCAAGAAGCGAGCAGCCTTCAAATTCTTCAGTAACCACAAAATCGGTGACCGCTTCCCTGCCCCTGTCAATCGATATACCCATTTTTTTTCTATCAACTCTGGACCTGCCTATTGGAAGCCTGATTTCTCCTTTTTTTTCAGAAAAATTACCCAGAACAAGCGCTGTATATTTTTTTTCAATAGTGCGGGATTTAAACTGTTCTGAAATTTTTGCCGCAATTACGTCATTCTTTGCTATTATAATTAACCCTGAAGTATCCTTATCAAGCCTGTGAACTATTCCTGCCCTTTGGCCATATAATGTCCGGGAAGGTTTTTTTTTAAGATAAAATAAAATTGCATTTACCAGCGTATTTTCAAAACTTCCAGGCGCAGGGTGTACTGTAATTCCTGCTGTTTTTGAAATGATTAAAAAATATTTATCTTCAAATATAACATTAAGACTTATATTTTGTGGTTTAATTTGTTTTTTAGCCATTTCCAAATGGCCAAGATTTCTAATTGCCACAACATCACTGGTTGAAAGTTCAAAGTTTTTCGCAACTATTTTACCATTTACGCAGGCGTACTTACTATCAATAACTTTTTGAATATGACTTCGTGATTGGTTTTTTATTTGAAAAGCTAAGAACCTGTCAATTCTTTGACCCGATGATTCTTGATTTACCGTAAAAGTTATTACTTCGTCACTGTTATTATCCAATTCTTTATACAGCGCCTTTTTTAAAAAAATTCTTTAGTATTACCAGTATTATAATACCAAATCCAATAACTATAAAACTGTCAGCTACATTGAATACCGCAAAAAAAACTACATGTAAAAAGTCTGTAACTTCCCCTTCTCGGGTAATCCTGTCAACTAAATTTCCTAAAGCGCCGCCCAGCACAAATCCAAGCCCTATATTGTAAAGTACAATTTTTAAGTTCATTTTAATCTTTAGGACAATTATAAGTATTATTGCAATTATTGATATGATTATGAAAATCTTTGTCCTGTTCTGGAATAATCCAAAAGCGGCGCCAGTGTTTGTTATCCTTATTATATAGAAAAAGTTTGGAATGACCTCTATGGGAAACACGCTTTGCGGCAAATTGTTGATTATATATTTAGTTAATTGATCCAGAACTAAAATAACAGTTGCATTGATTGCAAATATTATATTTAATAATTTATTCGAAGCTCTTATTTTCATTATTTATATTATACTTCCGACAACTTTTAAGCCTATTTTCATTATGGCATCATTAACTTTTAATTCCTTTACAAACATTTTATCTTCAAATTCAAAAATCAGTTTTTTTGTAAGTGTTTCTTTCATTATAAAATCTTTGTATTTTTTTACGGTCTCTTCTTCTTTTTTGCTGCCTATAATAGAAGTGATTATTGTGTTTTCAATCTTAAAATCTGCTTCTTTTCTCAGGTTTTGTATCTGATGAATAAGCTCTCTGCAGAAACCTTCCTCGGCAAGTTCTTTTGAAAAATTAATTGATAACCCTACCGTATATTCCCCATCGCTTTCAATACCATAATCGACACGGCTTTGGACTTCAACAAGTATTTCCTCGCAAAGCAACTCTATTTGCTTTCCTTCCACTCTAAGGTTAACAGTTTTTTCATTCCTTACCTTAATAGCCACCTGCGAACTGCTTTCCTGCTCCAGTGAATTCTTTATTTTCGGAAGCAGAGCTCCATATTTTATACCTAATAACTTTAAGTTTGGCTTAATTTTATAAGATACCAGGTCATCCAGGTTTTCAGCTATTAGAAGTTCCTTTACATTTAGTTCTTCAAGTATTACTTCTCTGAAATGCCTGCAAGCTGCCAGCTTTTTTTCATCCTTTTCAAAATACACTTTTACTACCGGTAAAGGCTGGCGGGTTTTAATATTTATTTTGCTTCTTATTGATCTGCCAAGTCCTATAATTTTTCTGGTAACATCCATTTTAAAACTAAGATCTTCATCTATTAATTTTTCATCTGCAGCTGGGTAGTTTTCAAGATGAACGCTTTCAAGACCGAACTCCCGGCTGACAGTTAAATTTTTATAAATTTCTTCGCTCATAAAAGGAATATATGGCGCAGATAGTTTGGAAATTGTCAGAAGACATTCGTACAAAGTTTTATATGCGCTTATTTTATCTCTGTCTTCCTCACTCTTCCAAAATCTTCGCCTGCTCCTTCTGACATACCAATTTGAAAGTTCATCTACAAAGTTCTCGATAAGCCTGCCGCTATCTGTAACGTTAAAATTATTCATTAGTTCTGTTACGTTCTTAACAGTTTTATTAAGCTCAGAGATAATCCACCTGTCCATCTCTGTCCTGTCTTTTACTGCTATCTCATGCTCCTCAGGATTAAAATTATCTATATTTGCATATATGACAAAGAAGGAATAAGTGTTCCACAAAGTCAAAATGAATTTTCTTATTACTTCATCAATTGCTTTAACTGAAAAATTCTTTGCATTCCAGGGTGAAACAACCGTAAAGAAATACCACCTTAGTGCATCTGCACCCTGTTTTGCAAGGATATTCCAGGGCTCTACAACATTACCTTTTGATTTACTCATTTTTTGTCCATATTCATCATTGATCAGGCCCAGACATAGAACATTCTTATAAGATGATTTTTTAAACAAGAGCGTTGATATAACCAGCATTGTATAGAACCATCCTCTTGTCTGATCAATAGCTTCACAGATAAAATCAGCAGGATAGTTATCAAAGAAAATTTCTTTATTTTCAAAAGGATAATGGAATTGCGCAAAAGGCATTGAACCCGAATCAAACCAGACATCTATAACCTCGGGTGTTCGGTACATATACTCGCCACATTTATCACATTTTATGACTATCTTGTCTACGTAGGGCTTGTGGATATCCAGTTTATCAAAACTATTGATTGACTTTTCTCTAAGCTCCTGGACGCTTCCGATACAGATTTTGTGCCCATTTTTATCACTCCAGATAGGAAGTGGAGTACCCCAGTATCTTTCTCTTGTTAAAGCCCAGTCAACATTGCTCTCGAGCCATTTCCCAAATCTGCCAGATTTTATATGCTCCGGGTACCAGTTAATTTCCATATTAGATTTTATTAAATCATCTTTTATTTCAGAAGTTTTTATATACCAGCTCTTTTTTGCGTAATATATCAGTTTTCTATCGCATCTCCAGCAATAGGGATAAGAATGCTCAAATTTTTTTATTTTAAAAACAAGATTCCGACTTTTAAGATCTTCAATTATTTTAGGATTTGCTTCTTCTACTGACAAACCGTTAAAACTCTTAACTTCAGATTTAAACTTTCCTTCCTCATCTACCATCTGAACAACCGGAAGGCTGCTTATTCTGCCTACCTTCATATCATCCTCGCCAAAGGCAGGGGCAATATGGACGATGCCTGTCCCTTCTTTTATTGATACAAAATCACCTGAAATTAACTTAAATGCATTTTTATCATCAGTATATTTGTATACCGGAATGTATTTCTTATTTAAAATTTCACTTCCTTTAAAGCTGCGGATAATCTTATAATCAGTACCACTTCCCAGAACCTCATTTAACAAATTCTCAACTAAGATTAAATTCTCACCGTTGCAAACAGCTTCAACATATGTAGCTTCAACCTTAATCGCGCACGCAACATTTGAAATTAAAGTCCAGGGTGTTGTGGTCCATACCAGAAAATAAGTATTTTGCTTATCTGCCAGGGCAAATTTAATTATTGTCGAATAATCCTGGGTATCCTTATAACCAAGCGCTACTTCGTGTGATGAAAGTGCGGTTCCACACCTTGGGCAGTAGGGTACAATTTTATAATCTTCATAAAGCAAATTCTTGTCCCATATTGTTTTTAAGATCCACCATATAGTTTCTATGTAATCATTTTTAAAAGTAAAATAAGCGTTTTCCATATCTAGCCAGAAGCCAACGCGTTCAGTTAATCTCTTCCACTCGCTCTCATATTTCATGACACTTTCCCTGCAAAGCTTATTGAACTTCTCAATTCCTATGCTCTCAATTTCTTTCTTTGAATTTATACCTAGCTTTTTTTCTATTTCAAGTTCAACAGGAAGTCCATGTGTGTCCCAACCTGCTTTTCGAGGAACATTATATCCCTTCATGGTCTTGTACCTCGGAAATATATCTTTAAAAACTCGTGAAAGGACATGGTGAACACCTGGCTCTCCGTTTGCTGTTGGAGGACCTTCGTAAAAAATGAATTTTTGGCAATCTTTATTCTTGACGAGACTTTTCTCGAAGATTTTATTCTTTTTCCAAAAATTTAAAACTTTTTCTTCAAGTTCTACAAGATTTACATTGCTTTCAACTTTTCTAAACATAAAACTTGCCTATTTTTTGATTTACAATTAAAATTTGCCGGATTTTTTAAAAACCTTAAATCTTAAAAAAGCATTTCATAGATTTTATATAATTAGATCAATTTTGTGAAGTAGCAATATTACTGCTCTTTAACAAATCAAGAAACATAAGCGCTGATTTTGCAGCTTTGGCCTTATAATGATTATTAAAGTAAATAAAAGATTTTTTTGTATTATTATTTATTTCCTTAATCCTAGGGATCCATTCTTGTAATTCATCCTGGCTGTACATATAATCATACCTCTGATACGCTTTCTCATGCTCCCACCAACATTTCCCATTTCTTCCATGAAATCTTAAATAACCTATACCACTGGTACTAATGCTTGTTGCAGGCAGCAGCCCTTCAATTTGAGGTTCATCGACATTGCAAAACCCCATATTACAAGAACTCAACAAATCCACCGCTTTGTTATCGTAAGTCCAGCAATTATTCCTGAACTCTACACAAGAATCAAACCCTCTAAAATCTTCACCAATTCTTTTTAAATAATCAAAATTATTCTTGACAGCTTTAAAGCTGTATGGAAATTGAAACAATATGCTTGCAAGTTTGCCGCAATCAGAAAGTGGCTTTAAAGATTGAAGAAATGTTTTAAGGTCGTCGCTGGAATATTCCCTTTGATGCGTAAAAACACTGTTTGCTTTTACCGAAAAGACAAAGCCTTCTTTAACTTTTTTAGATAAATTAAGAAAAGTATAAGGATTAGGAAAGCAATAGTAAGTAAAATTCAGCTCTACTGTATTAAAAATTGTACTGTAATATCCGAGATATTCTTTTTTATCTAAGTCTTCAGGATAAAAATAGTTTTTCCAGTCTTCATAACTATAACCTGATGTGCCTATATATATAATACTTGCCAAATTTTTTTAATCTTTTATTTTATATAAAACTTGAAATCTCGTTTAAAATTTTATCTTTTGACATAGCCCCAATTAATTTTTTAACTACCTCTCCATTTTTAAAAAGAAGCAAAGTAGGAATGCTGCTGATACCGTATCTTATTGCAATATCTCTGTTGTCGTCAACGTTTAATTTCCCTATTCTTAGAACATTTTTTTTCTCTTCGTGTAATTTTTCAAGTTCCGGCGCCATCATCTTGCATGGGCCGCACCATACTGCCCAGAAGTCAACAATTATTGGTATTGCTGATTGTGATATTTCTGAATCAAAATTTGAATCTGTTAATTGTACCATACCCTCGTACATTGCTCTCCTTCCCTTATTTGGCATTTTTTTTATCGTTTAGATATTATCAAAGCTTATATCTTTCGTCAATTAAAACGACATTTAAGCGAAAGCCAATTATTCACCAGAAACTAATTAAAATAATGTTGTATATAACCGATAATATGCTATAATAACTAATAATTTATAATTTTAAATTTAAAAGAGGACCCAATGTATAAATGTATGAATTGTGGAAATGTTGAAAAATTCATAGGATGCGCGCAAGAAAAAGGAAATGCTTATATTTATCAGGATTCACTTTTAAATTCCCGGAATTTTAAATATTCCTGGATTTATATCGTTTCAGATAATAACTGGCAAACCAAATTTAATATTCTTGAATGTTTTTTCTGCCATTCTACTGATATATCAAAACTTTAAACCTTCTTTTTCTGCTACAAGCTTGCTCGCTTTGAACAATGACTCAAAAGTACCGGCATCTGTCCACCAGCCCTTCAGTAGCGAATATGACATTATCCCTCTTTTAATATATTCATTATTTACATCTGTAATTTCAAGTTCTCCCCTGCCTGATGGTTTTAATTCTTTTGCGATATCAAAAACATTTTTATCATATAGGTATAAGCCGCAAACAGCATAGTTGCTCTTAGGTTTGTTTGGTTTTTCTTCAATATTTATTACTTTACCTTCTTTAATTTCAGCAACTCCAAATCTTTCCGGATCAGGAACTCCTTTTAAGAATATGCCTGCGCCTTCTTTTTGCTTCTCAAAATCTTTTACGGCTTCAGAAACGTCATCTTCTATTATGTTATCTCCTAAAATAACAAATATTTTTTCGCCTTCTGCAAAATTCTCAGCAAGCTTTAATGCTTCAGCAATGCCTCCTTCACCTTCCTGATATGTATAGCTTATATCTTTTAAACCGAATTCCTTGCCGTTACCCAGTATTCTTAGAAAATCTCCTGCATAATTTCCGCCTGTGACAATCATAATATCTTTAAGGCCGGCATTTACCATTGTCTTTAGTGGATAGTAAATCATTGGTTTATTATAAACAGGTAATAAATGCTTATTAGTTACTTTTGTGCAGGGAAATAACCTTGAGCCAAGTCCTCCTGCAAGTATAACGCCTTTCATTTCAGATGTTTCTCCTTTCTTAAAAACTTCTGACTATAATAACAATAAATATTGCAACTGCCATTACTATACAATAAATGGCAAAAATATTTAAATTCCTATTTCTGGACAGCCTTGTTAAAAATTTGATTGCAAAAAGTCCGGAAATATAGGCAAATACAAAACTTATTGCCATGTCTGCCATATTTAAAGCGCTGCTACTGGCAATTATTTCATGTGATTTATATAATTCATAAATAAAGGAGCCAAAAATAACCGGAATTGAAAGTAAAAATGAAAATTTAACACATTCTTCTCTTTTTATACCAAAGAATCTTGCAAATGAAATTGTGAATCCTGACCTGGATAACCCGGGAAGAATTGCTATTGCCTGTCCAATTCCAACTATAAATGCGATAGGATAATTCATTTTTGGATTGCTGCTTTTAGTATTATTTATTTGCTCGTCATTACTTTTGTTAGAATTCAGTTGTGGAGATAAATCCTCACTATTGGGAGAAAGTTTTGCGCTTACTACCTTTCCCCTTATTTCACATGTAAATAAAAATATTGCAGTAATTAAAAGGAAAATTCCGACATAAAGGGGCTTGCTAAAAAAGCCTTCAACAACATCATTTAAAAAAAATCCCGCAATTGCAGCAGGTACTGATGCAATTATTATAAAAACTGCAATTTTGTAGTTTTTATCATTTCTTTTATCTCTTTTAAATATTCCAATAAAAAAAGAACTTATTATATTGCCGGCATCCCGGTAATATGCTGTCAGAAGTGAAAGAAGGGTTGCAAAATGCAATATTACAGCATAATACAAGGGTAGGTATTCCCATTTAAAAAAATATGGAATTATAACCAGGTGACCTGAACTGCTTACAGGAAAAAATTCTGCTAAACCTTGGGTAAGCCCTATTATTATTGATTTTAATATTGATTGTAATATATTCAAATTTTAACCCACTATTTACTACAATATTTAAAAATTTTATTTTCCACTTAAGGCGATGTCTTTAACAAGCATTGAAGGGCTTCCTATATAACCACCTGAGGGCATAAACCTTAAATCGTCGCCGATCTTATCGATGCTTTTACAAAAGCTCAGCAAATCAGTTGCTATAGTCACTTCTTTAACCGGTTTTAAGAATGAGCCTTTATCAATCCATAAACCTTTTGCGCCAACACTTATTTGTCCGGAAATAGGATTAGTTCCGGAATGCAGCCCTATTATATCTATTACATAAAAACCTTTATCAACAGATTTGATAATTTTTTCCAGGCTAGTCTTTGAAGGTTTCAAATAAAAATTTGAAACGCCGACTTCGGGAGTTGATTTATAGGAAGAGCGAACAGCATTCCCTGTAGAAAACTTTTTATCTTTTCTTGCGGTATATGTATTATAAAGATAAGTTTTCAGTATGCCATTTTCAAAAATGACTGTTTTACCTTTTGGGACTCCTTCTCCATCAAAGGGTTTTGAAGCAAGACCGTAAGACAGAGTCCCATCATCAATAATGTCAAAATCACCTTTAAAAATTTTGTCGCCTATTCTATCTTTAAGAAGTGATTTGCCTTTTTGAACAGTGTCGGCAGTAACAATACCTGCAATTATACCCAGGAGCTGTGCAGCAACAAAGGGGTCAAGAACAATATCTACTACCTGAGATTTTATCTTTTTACCTCCAAGTATCCAAACCGATCTATTTACAGCATTTGCAGCAATTTCTTCCAGATTAAATTCTCCGGGACTTCTGTTATATCCAAAAAAATCACCGGTTGATGTATCATCTTTTTCTTTTGAGATTACACTTAAATAAATGAAAGCTGAAGTAGTTCTATAGCTGTCAAAAAAACCTGTTGAATTTAAAATCATTACCTCGTCAAGACTATCGTTATAAATTAAATTATTTATCCCTGTAACTCTCTTATCCTTTTTTTTAGCAAGAATTTCAAGCTCCCTGGCAAGCTGTATTTTTTGTTTTATATCAAAATTAAAAAAATCTTCTGAAAACAATATTTTTTTATCTATAGTGCCTTTGCTATTTTTAAACTCTCTTTCTAACGGCAAATAATTAAATTCTTCTTGAAAAGTAATTTTTGAATTGGAAAAAGCTCTATCTATGCATTTATCTATATTATATTCATCAAGTATCGAAGTATATGAATACCCTACTCTTTTATCTTTAAATATTCTTATCCCAAGACCTTTTGTTTCTGCAAATGACAAATTATCTATCTGCTCATTAAAAAGCTCCAGTTCGTTGTGAGTTGAACTAGCGCCGTAAATTTCAAATTCATCAACTTTTAATTTTTTTATTTTTAAAGAAGCATCATTGCAAAATTGCGCAAGACTTTTGCCATTTTTCTTTTTAACTATTTCTTCCATTAATTTATTATCTTTTTATATTTAAATTTCTGTGCCACCGACAGTTATTTCACTTACAAGTATTGTTGGTTGTCCAACTTCGTTTGAAGCAGACTGGCCGCCTTTTCCACAAAAACCTGGAGCGAAATCAAGATTGTTGCCAATTGCTTCTATCTTGTTTAATATTTCTGGCCCATTTCCAATTAAGGTAGCTCCTTTTATTGGATTAGTTACCACCCCATCTTCAATCATATAACCTTCACTTATTCCGAAAACAAAATCACCAATAGCAGGGTCAACCTGCCCTCCTGAAAATTCTTTTGCGTATATCCCCTTTTTTACTGATTTTAAAATACTGCCTGGATCTTCCTTGCCCTGCGCCAGGTAAGTATTGCTCATTCTGGGTATCGGTATATCCCTATAAGATTGCCGCCTGCCATTGCCCGTTTGCTTTTTATTCATTTTCTTTGCAGTTTTATAATCAAAAATATAATTCTGGAGAATTCCCTCTTTTATTAAAATATTTTCCTGGGACGGAAAACCTTCGCCATCAAATGCATATGAGCCCCAGTGATAAGGCATAGTAGGGTTATCAATTGCGGTTACGATGTTATTTGCAATTTTTTTGCCAATTTTATCCTTAAAAACAGATGCATCTTTTAATATTGCATCTGCTTCTAACCCATGGCCGCATGCTTCATGAAAAATAACCCCGCCAAATGCCGGTCCTATGACCACCTGCAGAGAACCTGACGGGGCATTTACAGCTTTGAGCATTATTACGGCAATTCTTGCGGCTTCCCCGGAAACAACAGATGGTTTTTGGCTATCAAAAACTTCATAACCACTTGTTCTGGCAAGTGACTTATACCCTGTTCTAATTTCTTTTTTTTCCCGGGCTACCACACTGACTGAAAGCATTACTTTGGTATTACTGTCATGACACATGCTGCCTTCCGAATTAGCAATATAAATTTCTTCTTCCAGATCTGAAAGATTTGAAGAAACTTGAATAATATAATGGCTGTAGTTTCGAGCAAAGTTATCCACACTTAGCAGGATTTCTTTCTTATGTTCGGCAGTTATCTCTGAAGGGTGTTTTTTTATTGGGGTAATATAAGAACTGTAAACATTACTGAGGTTTAAAACTTTAATTTCTCCAGTTTCATTTACAGCAGCGCTTAATATCTTTGCGGCATTTAATATGATATCCTGCTGGAGTGAGTCTACGTAGGCATAAAAAGTGCTGTCTTTGTAAATTAAGCGAAGTCCGCAACCTAATTCAAATCCACTGCTTGAATTCTCAATTTTGCCATCTTCTAACCTTATATTATTAACTTCTTTTTTTTGTGCAAAAACTTCAGAGAAACTTCCACCTGTTTTTAACAGAGTGTTTAAAATTTTCTTTGTAAGGGTCGTATTAATCATTATAAAGTGCTACTTAAGACAAAAAATCTTCAGCTTCTTTAGCCTTGGTTTTACTTTCACTGACTACAATTTTAATTTTCTTTGCTGTATCTTCTATTTTCTTTTTACCTTTTTCCCACATTTCTTCTCCCGCTATTTTTAACTCTTCTATCTTCTGCTTTCCTACTTGAGCTAAATCTTTGGTTTTTTCCACTACATCCCCAAGACCTTCTTTACCCTTCTCTATTATTTTTTCACTTTTTTCTATAAGTTCTTTTCTGGTTTCCTTTCCTGATTTTGGAGCAAAAAGTATACCCAGTATTCCTCCAATAATTAACCCAATAAAAAGAGCTGCAGCAACACCTCCTGCGTTACCTTTAGTGCCACCATAATTATTTCCAGAATTCATTTTTACCTCCTATTCTTGTTTTTTACCTTGATTTTTTTCATTATTTTTTTCTTCACCTGCTGCTTTTTTTATCCAACTGGCAAGACCAACACCCGCGCTTATCAATTTTATCAGAGGACTTGTTAAAAGTATCCTTGCCAGCCTTACAACTTTTTCTAGCTGCTCCACAATAGAACCTACGCTTTGTGTCAGTTCGCTTATTGAACCAATTTCAGTATTTAGGTGAGTTACTGTAGTGTTTAATTTTTCAACCATAGGAACCAGGCTTTCATTCAATTTTTCTGCCAGGAATTTAAAACGGTTTATAAGCCGCAGCAATGGAATTGAAACAACAATTCCAATTATGGCAAAAGCTGATATCAATATAATAGCAACCAGTCCAACTATTTCTAATGAAGAATCCATAATAACCTCGTAAATAAAATTTATAAAATATAAAAAAATAAAAAGATTATAATAAGGTTTTAAGTCATTATATAAATTTTATTTATATTATTCAAAAAATATTAAAATTAATTTATAATATACAAGACTGGAAACTATAAAATATTTAATATGAAAGGTTAAAATGTTAAAATTAAATAACAAAGAAAAGATACAATCAAAGACATTAAGTGTCATAGCAGTTACTTTTATATTTTTTATACTCATAGCATTTTTAATCATTTCATCAACTTCGTGCTCTTCGATACT
>JAHILC010000291.1 GCA_018897225.1 Actinomycetota bacterium | reverse complement strand
TACATATTTCTTTGTTTCGTGTTATTTATCCTGGTTAAACGTTCAGATTTTAAACCTTACAGGAAATTAAATTATGGCGAAAATTCGGGCGAAAAGCAGTCAAAATCTAAGACAAATTTTACTAAAAAAATAAACCTTGTTGCGGCCGTAGTTGGAAAAAAATTTAAAAGGATTTTTAGTCATGAATATAGAAATAAAATTTCAGTAATTCTGGACATTATGCAAGACGATGAAAATTTCAATTTGAGTTTTGATGCTTTTGTGGGTTACAAATTATTATCGGCACTATCCTTAATAGTTGCCAGCTCTTTATTTGGCAAAGGGCTGATTTTTTCAATTCTAGCAGCAGTTGCATTAGGTTTAGGCGGCTTTTTTATACCAGATATTTTGCTCAGGAGATTTAACATAAAAAGAACAGAAGACTTCAATAAAGAGCTTCCCTATGTTATTGATCTTTTGTTTATAGCAACACTTTCCGGGCAGAATATTTATAATGCAATTAAAATCCTGGTTGAAAAACATAAAGGCAATGTTTCTTCTGAGCTTAAAAAATTTCTTAAGGATGTAGATTTAGGGATAGGAAAAACAGAAGCTTATAAAAATGTAATATCCCGCAATAGCACTGAGGATTTTAAGAAATTGCTTTTCTTGCTTCTTCAGGCAGAAAAATACGGTTCTGCAATTAGTGATGTCCTTAAACAGAAATCTAAATTTATAAAGTTTGAAATAAGCCAAAACTATGATAGAAAATCAAGAAAGTTAGCAATTTCAATGCTTTTCCCTTTAGTCTTTCTGATACTTCCATCTTTTATTCTTTTAGTGGGAGGCCCTTTGCTTTTTATGGTAGGTGGAAGCTTATTCTTTTCATAGATAAAAATATTAAAACTTTTAAATATTTGATGTCCGGGCAATTTGTAATTTGAAAGGAGGTGATATTAAAAACAATAGTAAATTTAAACTGGAAGGAGGTGATAAAAATAGAAATTACAAGAATTAAAAAGAAAATAAAACTACTGTGTGAAAGGGGACAATCAACGCTTGAATACGCACTTGTCATGGTTGTTGCAGGTATTATAAGCGCCGTACTTGTTGCAGTTGGCAAGCCAATGATTATTGATATTATCTCAAAAGTATTTTCCAAAATCTCACAGATGGTTTAAAAAGCAGTAAAAAACTTAACTGGGGAACAATTTATTAAAATTTAAAAAAAAGTAAGGTAAGGATTTTTAATGAAAATTAATTTAATGAAGTTAATTAAATTAAAAAAATTAAAAAATATTTATTATATTAATGGTCAGGCATCGTTGGAGTTTGTGCTTGTAATTCCAGT
This sequence comes from Actinomycetota bacterium, assembly GCA_018897225.1. GTDB lineage: Bacteria > Actinomycetota > Humimicrobiia > Humimicrobiales > Humimicrobiaceae > JAHILC01. The sequence goes on along the minus strand of JAHILC010000291.1, from coordinate 1,359 downwards.
ACTATTCTTGGTGATTATGATTGTTTCCCAGTTAGGCTATCTTGTCTATTATCAAAATGTTCTCGAGCAGTCAGCAAGAGAAGGGGCGAGAATTGTTTCAACAACAAATTCTGACAGCCTGGCATATCAGAGAGTTATGAAAATGTGCTCAAATCTGGATAATTCCAGGTTGAAAGTAGACATTAATTCTTCAGGGGAAAGCTCTAGAAGTGTTGGTGACATTGTGACAGTAAATCTGACTTATAATTACAGCGGCATTTTTAAGCTTATTAATTTAGTGATGGGCAACGATGTTTTTATTAAAAGCAGCAGCAGTGCAAGGATGGAATGCTACTAAGCAGCATAAAAAATAAAAATAAGGGGAAGGACAAGGGAAACATTTCAATGCTTGCTTTGTTCCTTACAATATTTTTTGCTTTTATATTTATGGTATGCATTGATTTATGCAGAATTTACATTGCCAGGGAACTTACAAAGGGCGCTGCTGATGCAGCCTCTCTCTCAATTGCACAAAATTTATTATTTTTCGAAAACTTTGATTATAAAAATGCTGCTGAAGAAATATCAAGCAAGAATAAATGTGAACTTGTTGAATGTTACCTGGATTATGACGAAGTTGTAGTTAGCATGGAAAAAAAGTTAAATTTTATTTTAATTAATAAATTTTTTCCGGAAAGCTGCACCGTCAAATCAATATCAAAAACTAAGATAATCTATCCCTGGGATGATTATTTTGGCTTTTGCAAAAATTATGAATTTAATTTTGAATAATGGAGGCATTATGAATAATTTAAATCAAATATATTTACTGGGCAATCTGACAAAAGACCCTGAAATAAAATATACCAATGAAGGGATGGCTATTACCGAAATGGGCCTGGCTATAAATAAGAGGTGGAAAGATAGCAATGGTGAAGACGTTGAAATAGTAGATTATTTTAATGTTACTTCATGGAATAACCTTGCTGAAAACTGTGCAGGTACGTTAAGAAAGGGAGACAGGATAATAGTTAGCGGTCACCTTAATTTAAGAAGCTGGGAGAGTAAAGAAGGTAAAAAATATAACATTATAAATGTTACTGCCGATGTGGTCGCAGCAAGTCTTGAATTCTGCAAATTAAAAATAGCAGATAAAAAAAGTAAGAAAATTGATAAGGGCAGTAGTCCTGAAAAAGACAGCCCGGAAAAATCATGATGTTTATTTTGCTGTATTGTTTGCATGGAGGCAGATGCAACAGACATGACGTCGTCTTTATCCATAGTATTTGTATAATATAGTCCCAGTACTTGCCAGTAATCCTTGATTGCTCTTGATAGTTCCATAATTTATGTATATACTATGACTAAACATTAAATATT
>JAHILC010000290.1 GCA_018897225.1 Actinomycetota bacterium | reverse complement strand
CCCTGAAAAATAACTCCTGCACTTGCAAGCCCTATTCCGACAAAAATGGACAGGAATATCCTGGGTAATCTAATCTGAGTTATTATTTTCAGGCTTTGAGGGTTTATGCTGCGCCAGTCAATAAAATAATTAACACCTGGAATATATTTTGCGATTATTATTGCAGTTTCCTTTAGAGATAAATTTGCTGAACCAAGAGAAGCAGCTAGAATTATAAAAAGCGCCAGCAAAATAAATAATGGCACCAGATATTTCGATGTTCTTTTCCCCAGGTTATGTGCATTCATAATGATCGAGCCAAATTATATTATAAATATATTACAAAAACCTTATTGATAGATAATTTAATATAATAAAAACAATTTCTGCCAGGATGCTGATTCCACCTAATATATCACCGCTTATCCCACCGATCCTTCTTGTAAAAAACTTGCCGGCTATAATTACAAAGATAAAACTCAGAAGAATAACAAGTGCAGATTTTACTGCTATCAGGATTATCATCATGATACTTCCATATTGAGAACCGGCTATAAATGCACCAAAGTTTTTGGAAAATAAAATTATTCCATTAAGGGTTGCGCTTGTTTGGCCGGAGTCTGACGAGCTGAGCGAAAAAGCCAGTATTGAAAGCAGGAAAATATTAAGCGCTGCAAATATTATAGAAAGATATATCGAAGATACTGTAAATATTTTGGTGTTTTTTTCGTTCATAAAAGCAGATGCAAGGCTCTTTCCTGGTTGGGCGGGTTTATATTCTCCAAATAAGTAAAGCATGCTAAGCCTGCCAAAACAAGGCGTAAAGGCTGCTATAAGCAAAAATGCAAGCAGTCCGGCAACACCAAAGCCCGAGCTACCTGCGAACCAGTTTCCTGCCAGCCAATTGCCTGCCAGCCAGCCTTCTGTTGCCTGCCCTGCGCTGATAACCGATTTTTGAAGAGGATAAATAAGTATTACTGCCAGAAAATAATAGAAGCCAACTTTTAAAATTATTGTAAAAATTAGTATCAGAACTCCAAATACCCCGGTATCTCCCTTTTTCATAATCTCAAGGATGCGGGTTTTATCCTTTTCTCCTGAAAACCTGCCATCAAACATGTCAGCAATGCCATCCATGTGCAGCCCGCCTGTAATGATTATCTCAAAGCCGACTAATAGTATTATTATTAAGATAAGCGGGAAAACAAAACTTGCTGCGGTAAAAAACAGGCAGGAAATCAACCCGACAACCAAACCAACAACAGGAAAGTACGGAAGAGTCCTGGAAAATTCCCCATCCTTAAGATAAAACCTTTGAGGAATTTTTATAATTGTTAAAAAACCGAGCGCATTTAAAAATTTCATATTAGTTTGTCTTAAATATTTTACATACTACTTCAACTTTTGCTTAAGCCCTGCAACAAAAAAATAAACTTCGTCGGCAGCAGCTGCCATTTTCTTATTTACTACTCCCATCAAATCCCTGAATATCCTGCCAAATGGATATGATGGAACAATCCCAAGCCCAACTTCATTTGATACAACAATTGAATCGAAACGGGCTGATTTTAAAAGCTTTAAGAAATTATCAAAAAAAGAAGCAATTTCATTTTCAATAATTTTTTCAAGCTTGTTATCAATTAATTCAAGGTTTTCAAGGTCGTATTTATAAGCCAGCCTGAAAAGCAAGTTGGTTATGCAGTCTACCAGCAGAACTTCGCAGCCCGATGCATTTATTTTTTCTACTATTTCACCCATCAGTGGAAGATCTATATTTTCACTTTCAATTTCAAAAGTGCGCCAGCTTAAAGAGCGTCTTTTTTTGTGCTGCTGCACCCGCTTTTCCATTTCTTCATCTGTTATAGCAGCTGTTGCCAGGTAAGCAACTTTTTCGGAACAAGAAGTGGCAAACTGCTCTGCGTACTCGCTTTTTCCACTTCTTGTTCCGCCCAGAAGAAAATATATTTTACCTGACTGAGATATCAATTCGATATTTGATTTTTTTATATCTGATTCACCGCTCAAATTAAACTTATCCCTATCATTTAAATTAATTAACTTATGAATTCTCTCAAGT
>JAHILC010000289.1 GCA_018897225.1 Actinomycetota bacterium | reverse complement strand
AGAAATTGGAGGAAAAACTTGGGTATTGAAAAAGTTGGTGAGATTATAAAAAATTCCTGCTGATATCCTGTTGAAGAAGTACAACTGAAAAAATAGGCCTGAAGGTGTGCTGGAATTAAAGAGACAAATTAAAAAGCAAAGATTGACATCTGTATATTATCATGATATACATGTATAAGAATGGATATTTATAAGAAACTTGAAAAATGTACAGGTTTTGAGTGGGATAAAGCCAATATAGATAAAAACTTGCTAACACACAATGTCAGCTCTCCTGAGTGTGAGCAGGCGTTTTTAAATATTCCACTTATCTCCTATGAAGATTTAAAGCATTCTCAGAAAGAGGCAAGATATTATGCACTTGGAAAAACTGATGCAAACAGGTTTCTTTACATTGTATTTACAATCCGTAATAAACAAATAAGAATTATATCCGCAAGAGATATGAATAAGAAAGAAAGACAGGTGTATATAAATTATGAAAAAGATTCCTGAATTTGAAAATGAAGATAAAGAAAGGCAGTTCTGGGCAAAGGCTGATTCTTTAGAATATGTCGACTGGAAAAAAGCAAAAAAAGTAGTTTTTCCTGAATTAAAACCTTCAGTAAAAACTATCTCTTTAAGGCTGCCTGAATCTTTGCTTGAAGAAATTAAACTTCTGGCAAATAAGCGAGATGTACCATATCAGTCTCTGATGAAAATATTTTTGTCTGAAAGAATTAAAAAAGAATTAAGCGCATGACTACTGTAAGTGGAAAAATAAATAGATTTAATTTACAGCAATTTATATGCTGGATGAACTTATAACAAAATCAGATTCTGCTATCCCCTTCCTTTTCCTTCTACAGCCAATACGACTGACGGCCCATAGACTTCAACAGATTTATCTAATAAATCACGTATAAATCTAATTGCTTTTTTGGCTTAATTTTAAATTACAAAATAATTAATTTATATTTTTTATTGATATAATTTTATAAATTTATATTATAATATATTATTGATGTATAGCTATAATTTCATTTACAACAGGAATTTAAATTCTTCAATTGATATAATCTTTATATAAGAAAAAATGTTTGAAAGTCACTATATTTATGATAAAATTTATTATTGTAATACTATGTAATAACAAATTATAGGTGATGAATTTGAGTAGAAAAAGTAAAATATTAAGTCTGTCTGTATCTCCAGAAATAGCCCGGGAACTGGATAATATGGTTAAAACTGAAGACAAGAGCAGGAGTGAGATATTTAAGGAGATGTTTAGGACCTATAAAGAGTCGCTTGCAGAAAGAGAGTGGAGAGAACTTTTGAGTTTTGGGAAAGAAACAGCAGAAAGATTCAAGATAAAGGATGAAGAAGAACTCTTTAAAATCTTAGACGAAGAAAGGTCTTAAATAATTTAATGCTTAGAATCGTTTTTGATTCAAATGTATATATTTCTGCGCTTCTTTTTAATGGCATACCCGGAAAGATTCTTGATATAGCTTTAAAAAATGAAATAATCCTTATCACATCAGATGAAATAGTAACAGAAACAGTAAGAATATTAAGAGAAAAGTTTAAATGGCCTGAACATAACATAGATAAATTCGTAAGATGGCTGTCAGACATTAGTGAAAATTTAAGACCGGCAATTAAGCTTAATATTATAAAAGAAAGGGAATCAGATAATAGGGTTCTTGAATGTGCTGTTTCTGGAGATGCCGGTTTAATAGTATCCGGTGATAAGCATCTTTTAAAACTAAAAAAGTATAAAAACATTCCAATAGTCAGACCAATATATTTGACTTATTTAATAAAGGAAGAATGATAATAATCATTATATCTTGTTATGCTCATAGGACTTGTACAAGAAGTTTAGAAAGATAAAAATAAATATTATTAATCATAAATTTTATGTGAAACCATGATTATAACTATCGGTTTTGGGCAAGACTTTACCTATAATCGTTACAAAAACCATACATGCGTGGGTTATCTATAACGGTATGGTAGCTTTTCTCCACACCATCAAGAAAACCTGTTGCACCAGTTGGATTACAAAGTTCTATTGCAATATAATGCACAATATCATCAACGTCGTTATGTGCTTCTTTAGAAATAATGAGCTTATAAGAACAATAGATGCTTCCTTTAAAAACTATATGATATATGTTAAGAATCAAAGTACTTTTATATTAACCCTCTTCCTAAGTTCATCCGCGTTAAAATATTTTATTTTATTTTCAACGTCTCCATGCAGAAATTTTTTTGTACGCAATATCTCATTTTCAATACCATCTATTAAATCCAGAGCTCTTTGCTTTCCGCTTTCATTCATTAATGCTTCCGCAGGAGATTTATAACCAAGGGATGCCTCCCCTTGCTGAAACCATATATCATAAAAAATATTCCATTCTTTTATTGCAGCTTCCTTAAATTCCTCGACAGAAACATTTTCAGGTTTTTCCCCTAGAATATTGTCCTCGGTATCTTTAAAAAACAGCACTTCTTATATTTCTTTCCGCTCCCGCAGGGACAGGGATCATTTCTACCTATAAGTTTATTCATAACTGGCTCCCCTCTTTCAACTCATTTCAAGCCGTAAAAAGTTACATTCTGCAATAAATAATAAATTAACTTTTTTTATCACCTTAGACAAAGATGTCTCTTCATTTATCTTCCGGAATTTCCCAGCCCGGGAAATTTTTCTTAACAAATTCCTTCATTTCTTTTATATCATTTGGATTTGTGCAGCGTTCTTTCCATTTATCAAAGACTCTTTCAAAATTATCACCGGGAGCATCTGTGGCCCAGTCTTTAAACTCATTCTTTGACTCTTTTTCAAACTTATAGATACCCTTTAATATACCCATACAATATTTTTTTGCCTCTTCCTCCATTTCAAGTTCCTGATATTTCTTAAGCTCGACCAAATATGATTCTATTGCATCTTCGAGCATTTCCCATGCTTTTTCATTTGGATCCACATATCCATATCTTGTAGAACCGGATTGATCCCAGACATCTTCAACTTCAAGGCTATCTAATTCATAAAATACTTCATCAGCAATGTCTTCAACTTCCACCTCACTAAAATATTCTAATGCAGCATCTTCAATTCTTTTTAGCAGAGACGTATCTTCTTTGGCAAGCATTTTTAATATAGCTAATCCATCATCAGCATTAATCTTGTCTAAAATATTTATTTCCTTTTTTGTATTCTTCTTTTTCTTTTCAGTCATTTTTGCCTCTTTCCACCATTCGAATTTTAAATATTTTCTAATAATTATATGAGACCCTGAAATTTCTTAATAGGAGAAAAATGGAAAACCTCCGGCAGAGAAATTCCTGTTGATGAAGCACTCTTGGAGCAAGTACCTGTTTAGATTTAGAGCGTCAGTAAAACGTTTTGATTTAATGGGGTATTTTGTGGAAAATGGGTTTTATGGGACTGATATTATCCAGAAAAGTTTCTTTCATTTAAAACCAAATACCTAAACATTTTTTTAATGCTAATCTATGGTATTAGCATAAGCAAGAAACTACTATGTTAAAATGGTAGTTTTATATTTTATAGAATCTCTAAATTTCTTAAAATTACACTCATATTCTTTATCCTCTAAGTTCTCATGGTCATTATTAACCCACTGGCAATCCTTCCATAAACATTTTTCTGTCCCAATATTAGAATCGTATTCAACATTAAATCTTTTGCATATTGGACACCTTTGCATTATTCCCCTCCTAAATTATAAAATTAATTAATTGCAATATCTTTTAAAAATAACCTATTATAGACTCTTGATGTCACACCTTCAAATTTTCGTCTTTTGACATTACAGTTCTCAAGCATTTCTAAAGCCTGTACCATTGGATATGATTCTAAATATATTATATCACTTATTCCTGAATTAATAATTTTTTTGCTGCATAATAAACATGGATCCGTTGATGTATATAACGTAGTTCCTGAAATAGAAATACCCAATTTTGCAGCTTGGAGAATTGCTTCTTCTTCAGCATGGACAGCTCTGCAAATATCTAATAATTTACCGGGATAATTATTTAACAATTTTTCTCCACATTTACTACATGTCGAGTTTTTGCTAATATTTTCTTGACCACAATTACTGCAAAAATTTATTTTATCTATACTGTCTTGTTTTTTTTCATCCCTATAGCATATTATGCAGGACTTTTCTCCATATGGAACATTATTACAGCCAGTTGATAAAATATAGTTACCCTCATTTAAGGATTTTCCTTTTTTAACTATAATTGCACCTACTTGTCTTTTTAAACAACATGACCTTAAGGAAACGCTGCAGGCTATATGCATAAACATTTCATCCAAGCTTGGAGTTCTGCTACCCGGTTTTTCTATAAGTTTTAAATAACCATTAATTTTTTGACCATATTCTTCTATGGCCTGATTGTTTTTTGTGCCATCTTCAAAAACAAATTGATCGTCACTATTTACCAGTATATCTGCAATCCTCATACAAACTTTTACTTGTTGTCCTGAAAATGGCCCCTCGTCCGTTCCTTCGTCTCTTACGTCATCAATTCTAAAGCATTCTAAATCTTTATCATAAATTTCTTTAGTTCTTTCACGTCTTGCTTCCGTTTCAGCATCAATTGCAAATAAATAAAAATTAGAAAATTCCTCCCTGAATAGACAGACCTCTGCAGGATTTTTGAAACCATCAATTACGATATTTCTACTGTCATTTTCTTCCCTTAATTTATCGATGATAATTTTAGCTATATATTCTTGACCATTTTTATTTCTTAATTCATCGCCTAAGTTTTGCAAATAGTTTCTCTTATATTTTTCAGGCAATTTTAGAAATTTACTATCTTCTTTAGCCAAATCTTTTAATACTGTAGATAAGCTATTTCTTTTAAATTGGTTCCCTACCTCTAATAATTGAGCCGTTGCTGAACAACCTGCTCCAAATCGTCCAGTTAAACCAATGATTATTTTATTGTTCATCTCATTTTTTAAATAGAAAAATTAATATTATTATAAAAAAAGTAACTACTTTATAAATATTCTTCAATAACCCGGGAAATATATCCTGAAAGACAAGCTGCTTTCTTATAATTTTAAGGATTTAAATATTAATATTATATCATAATATTAAATTAAATATAGTAATGTTTAGTGGATTTGGAGTAGGGGATTTTATTCCGTCAATACCGCCATCTCCACTTTTACATCTGCCCTGTTGCCTAAGCCTTCATCATTTCCTGTAGGAAAAGTTGACTTCCTGTCTATCTATCCAATGAGCTTTACTGAATTTTTAACAGCCAATGGTGATGGGAATTTGGTAGATTATATGAAAAGCATTAGTGTAATTGAACCGATACCTGAAATCTTCTTTAACCAGCTACAGGAGAAGTTTAAAATGTATTTTATAACGGGCGGCATGCCCGAAGCTGTCCGCTCATGGACAGAAGAAAGAAATACCGGGCTGGTTCAAACAGCATTAAAAAATATTTTAAATGCATATGAGCTTGATTTTTCCAAACATTTCGAAATAAAAGATATTGCAAAGTTAGTGCTGGTATGGAATTCCATTCCTTCACAACTCGCAAGAGAAAACAAAAAATTCTTATATAGTGCAGTAAAAGATGGGGCAAGGGCAAGAGAGTATGAAGATGCTCTGACCTGGTTATGCAATGCAGGTTTGGCATACAAAATATTCAGGAGTACAAAACCCGGACTTACCATGTCCGCCTATGATGATTTGAGCGCTTTTAAATTATATGCCGTGGATATCGGGCTATTGCGCAGACTGGCTCTTCTTGACCCTATAGCATTCAATGAGGGTAATCGTCTGTTTACTGAATTTAAAGGTGCATTGTCCGAAAACTTTGTATTACAGAGCTTAGTTGATAAATATGAAGCAATACCGAGATACTGGACATCGGGCGGGCAGGCAGAAGTTGATTTTATTATTCAACGCGGTAATGATATTATTCCAATCGAAGTAAAAGCCAATCAAAATATTAATAGCAGAAGTCTTGCGCTATATGGGCAAAAATATGAGGCTCTGACAAAAATACGTTTAAGATTTTCACTTAGGAACCTGAAAAAAGATGGAACCCTGTTAAATATCCCGCTTTTTATGATTGATAATATAAACAAACTCATAGAGATAGCACTGGGCAAAAAGTGATTAGATTTTTTTCGAGATAGAGCATTAATGTTAAAAACAAATGACAGGAAATTACATAAAATTTTATAAGAACTTCTGGATCTCTCAAGTATAAATAAGGTATTTGCTTAAAATTTATGCATTCTAAATAAAAAACAGGGTATTTTGGATAAAAAATCAGTAACAATATTTTCAGTAATATGATTAATGTAAATTTTACGATGATT
>JAHILC010000288.1 GCA_018897225.1 Actinomycetota bacterium | reverse complement strand
ATGCAGTTCTTTGGACCTTGGTCCGGGTGCAGGAACTTTCATATCAGGTACGCTTTTTTGATCAATTTTTGCCCAGTTTTTGCCATAATCCATAAATTTTCTCCTTTTTATAGTTACTAATATTATTTAAAAAATTAAAAACTTTTTTAATTTTATAAATTAAGTCATAAACGTACAAATTAGGTTATTTAATGCACTAATTTGTATTATAAAGATTTTTATCTTACAGTCAAGACAAATAAAGATTGATTTTATTTAAATTATCTGTTTATAATTTGAAAGCTAAATTGTTAAGCTAAATTTTTTAGTTAATTTTAAAATTATTAAACAAAAATGTTTGTAGCAAATATAAATGTAAAACTTAAACCTGCTAATATTAAAAAGCCTGTTGTTTGCAGCAAGATTAGAGATTGGAGAAAAAATGCTAAGAAAATACAACATAGCAGTAAGTATAGTATTTTGGATGCTCATAATTTCAATAGCTTTAGTAGTTACATTGGCATTAACAACCCCAAAACTAAACCTGTTTTCTTACCTGATTGGTAAAAAAACCGAAGTCATAGTTCAGAAAGAACCTTATTTAATTACAGAATATAAAGAAATCGAAAAAAAAGTAGAGTGGTATTATTTTATTGCAACCGGATATAGTAAAAACGATATCAGTCAGGGCACAACGGACATAACTGCAACAGGTAAAGTTGCAGTTGAAGGCATAATAGCTGTTGACCCCAAAATTATTCCTTTCGGAACAACTGTTGAGATAAAAGATATAGGAGTTTTCATTGCTGATGACCGCGGCGGCAAAATAAAGGGAGATAGAATTGATATATTTTTTGATTCTAAAGAAGAAGCCAAAGATTTTGGCAAAAAGGGTGTGTGGCTTAGATTTCTTGAAAACGGCAAAGGCATCGAGATTGCTGATGAAATAACTAAATAATAGAGATTATTAATGCTGATTTAGCGCTGTTTTTCAATAATATCATTTAGCAAGCTATAAAAAGTTTTTGCTTCAATCTTTTTCAGCTTTTTAATGGTAAAACTTTCCTTCTTATTATTTATCACAAGAGTTGAAGAGGTCAGCCCTTCCTTTAGCGAAACTGACATTATATAGGGGTGGGAAGCAATAAAGATCTTATCCCTTGATATATTTGAAACAAAGAAGAAAAAGAGCTTCTTGTCAGTTAAAATTAGTTTGCCGACAATAGTGTCATTTATAAATCCTGGTGCCTCGTAAATAGTTTTTTCATCAGAATCAACAAATAATAAAAACCCGGAATCATTTAAGTTTAATTTCTTTATTTCACTTTTATCCATGCCTTTTCCTCAAGATAATATTTTATAAATAGACCCAGTTTGAAGAAAAAAACCATAATAATTATATAGGATTAAAAATCATAAAAAAAGAAATTAATTTAAATTGTTTTAAAATGCATACAAAATATTATATTATTTATAAAACTAAAACTGGCAGCAAGATTTAAACTTTTTTAGTTTGTACAAATAAATTAATACTATATATTTTTAAAAGAAATAGGAGAGTCATGAAACTAACTAAAATTATCGCAAGCTTTTTAATCATCGGGTTAATTTCTTCATTAACCTTAATATCCATTTCGTCCTGCTCAAAAAACGGTGATTCCAGAAAGTCAACGGAACAGCAAGCTCCGGCTTCTGTTGCTGAAACTTCTGCAGAAAGAACTGCTCCGGAAACCACAACAACTGCAACAACGGAAGAAAAGAAAAATTATTATGTCAGCTCTTCTGAAGAATTTCTCAATTATTCTTTTATATGCCCTGAAGGCTGGCAGCTTTTAGACTCTGGAGACGGAAGCAGGATTTTAATCAAAAATCCTGAGGGCACCGGCAATAAAACTGAAAGTATATATATCATTGTCGAGCCATTTGAAAAGATGGGCGAGTTGAAAACAGATGAGCAGATTTACAACAGCTACTGGAAGGATGCAGTAAAAGAAGGAAAGGCCGTTATGCTTGAAGATGAAAAAATGAGCATTGACGGAAATGATGTTAACCTTGCAGGTTATGAATATAAAAGCCTCTTAAACGATGATGAAAGTATAAAAAATATTGATTATTTTACCTTTATTAAAAAAGATAATTACATCTATGCAGTTAAATATATAGGCCAGAATATCGAAGATTGGCAAGCAAAAAAGACAATTACAGATTTTATTTCCACTTTTACTTTTAATGATAAAGTGGAAAAGCTGAAGGAAAAAGATAAGAATTCCTCAATGAATATTTTAATTTTGGGCGATGACAGCGGTCTTGGCAGGCCAGGCGGCAGAGTAAACGGTAGGACTGACATAATAATTATATTTCATATAAATCTGGACAGCGGTAAGGGAACTGTGGTTACCGTACCCAGGGATACATGGGTAAATATACCTGGCCATAAGGAAGGTAAGATAAATGAAGCTCATGCCATAGGCGGTAATGAACTTACAGTGCAAACTATTGAAGAATTTTCCGGACTTACAATTGATGGTTATATAATTACAGATTTTGATGGATTCAAACCTTTAATAGATTTTCTTGGAGGAGTTACGGTAGAAGTTGGAGAGAATCTTTCAGATGGCTTTTCGGGGTGCTATTTAACAAAAGGAGTTCATCATTTGAATGGCGAGCAGGCTTTAGCGCTTTGCAGGAACAGGTACAGGAGTGGGGACGGGAGCACGCAAGGCGGTGCATTTGCAAGAGAAAAAGAAGCCGCAAAAGTAGTAACTGCATTATTGGAGCAAAAAAGTACCTTTGAAAGGTTGATAGCTCTGCCTCTACTGATTAATTTTTTATTGAAGTATACATGGACAGACCTGCAATTTAAAGATATCCTTAGGTTGCTTCCAATACTTGGCAAAGTAAAAACCGGTGATATTGAGATTACAGGCGTACCATCATGGCCTCAGACTGTAGGAAAAGCAAGTGCTGTAGTCTATGACAAAGAAGCAACACAAGAGCTGTTTGATCAAATTAAAAATCAATAGTTCTTAATAAGTTAGACTCATATTTAACTAATATGTAATCATAAGCGCTTAATAAGCTTTAAATAATAAGCTTTATTTATTGACTTTTATTTTATTACTGATTAATATTTATCTGAAATTTTCAAAAGAATTTAACAAGCGGAAGTGGCTCAGTTGGTAGAGCATCACCTTGCCAAGGTGAAAGTCGCGGGTTCGAGTCCCGTCTTCCGCTCCAATTTTTTTTGAGATTTTAATGTGAAAGACAGGCAAATTATGGCTGGTTCTGAAAATAGCGAAAAAGATCTCGATATTTTAAATCACAGTACCTCTCATGTAATGGCATCTGCAATCAAGCATATCTATCCTGATGTTAAATTTGCAATCGGTCCATCAATTAAAAATGGTTTTTATTATGACATTGATCTGGACAAGACAATTGTTCCTGAAGATTTAAAAAACATAGAAAAAGAAATGGAAAAGATAATCAGGCAGAATCTGAAATTCGAAAGGCGGGAACTTGCAAAAGAAGATGCAAAAAAGATATTTGCGGAAAATCCTTATAAAATTGATCTAATAGACGGCATTACCGACTCAGCTGTAAGCATTTATACAACCGGAGATTTTATAGACCTCTGTGCTGGCCCTCATATTGAATCCACCGGAAAAGTCGGGGTGTTCAAGCTTTTGAGCATTGCCGGAGCATACTGGAGGGGCGATGAAAGGAACAAGATGCTTACAAGAATATATGGAACTTCATTTTACAGCAAGGAAGACCTTAAAGATTATCTCGAAAAAATAGAGAGAGCGAAAAGAAGCGACCACAGGATTATTGGAAAAGATCTGGATTTGTTTAGCTTCCATGATGAAGCTCCGGGCTTTCCATTTTTTCATCCAAAGGGAATGATACTTCAAAATGAAATACTTTCTTACTGGAGAAAAGAACACAGGGTCCAAGGATATGAAGAAATTAAAACACCTGTTATTTTAAGCAATCAGTTATGGAAAACTTCAGGCCATTGGGATCATTACAAAGATAATATGTATTTTGTCCAGATAGATGAACGCGAGTATGCCATAAAACCGATGAACTGTCCGGGAGCAATTTTGGTCTATAAGTCAGACCAGCATTCCTACAGGGAGTTTCCAATAAGGTATGCTGAAATGGGCCTAGTGCACAGGCATGAAAAATCGGGCGTTCTTCATGGTCTTTTCAGGGTAAGGAACTTCACCCAGGATGATGCACATATATTCTGTCTGGAAAACCAGCTCCAGGAAGAAATCTTGAAAATCATGAATCTGATTGACAGAATGTATAAAGTATTTGGCTTTAATGATTACCATGTGGAGCTTTCAACAAGGCCGCTAAATAGAATAGGCAGCGATGATATTTGGGACAAGGCAGAGAAGGCTCTAAAAGAAGTTATAGAAAGCAAAAATGTAAACTATAAAATAAATGAAGGCGATGGAGCATTTTATGGACCTAAAATAGACTTTCATATAAAGGATTGTCTTGACAGGACCTGGCAGTGCGCAACAATCCAGCTGGATTTTGCCATGCCTGAAAAATTTGACATAGAATATACAGGAGAGGATAATTTAAGGCACAGGCCTGTTATGCTGCACAGGGTAGTTCTTGGAAGCCTGGAAAGGTTCATGGGTATTTTAATTGAACATTACAGTGGCAATCTGCCCCCCTGGTTAGCTCCAGTACAAGCCATAGTGCTTCCAATTTCTGAAAAATTCTTGGATTACGGCAATAAAATTTTAAATATTTTAAATAGCGAAGGTTATAGGGCTGAAATAGATAACAGGGTGGAATCGCTTGGTAAAAAAATAAGACAGGCCGAGCTTAGAAAAATCCCTTACATGATTGTAGTGGGCGAGCTGGAAGAACAAAACCAGACAATAACTATAAGAAGGAAAATTGGCAAGGAGATGAAGGATATAAAGGTTGAAGAATTCATTTCGCTAATTGCTGATGTGGTGGACAATAAAAAAATAACAAGCTGAAACCCCAGCAATCCTGCATCTTGTTTTCCACACCTACAAAACCCAATTTTTCTTTATTTTTTATATAAATATCATTATAATTATTGTTGCAATCTAAAAAAATTTTTATATAAAAATAATAATTATTATTAAAGGCAAGGGGTGAAAATGACATTAAAAGACAGGGTAAGGTTGTACGCAACAAGTGCAGCAATTAAGAGTGTTATTAAAGTTCTTCCCAAAATCTCTGACGAGAGGTGGCTATCGCTTGTAAAAGGAAGAGTTTACAAGTTAAAGTCAAAAGAAGAACGGGATTTCATGGAAAATCTGCTGATAAATTTGAAAAAGTCTGCCGCCAGAATGTCTCCAAGTGTTAGGAATAAAGTTGTTATGAATTTAATCAACAATGCCATGATACAGGGGCAACCTAAGAGGAAAGCTTTTGCCCAAAAGTATGGCATTACTTCTCCAAATCACCTGGTAATAAGTCCTACAATGAAATGTAATTTGAAATGTTATGGCTGTTATGCCTGGGAGTATTCCAAGGTAGAGGATCTGCCCTATGATGTTTGTAATAGAATTATTGACGAAGCCAATGACATAGGCCTTTATTTCTTTGTTATTACAGGCGGAGAGCCTTTTGTATGGCCTCAGCTATTTGATTTTCTGGGAAGGCATAATGATTCTTTCTTCCAGATATACACAAATGGAACTGCAATAGATGATAAGGTTGCCAAAAAACTTGCTGAACTGGGAAACGCTCTCCCTTGCATCAGTGTTGAAGGTTTTGAAAAAGAAACCAGCGAAAGAAGAGGGAAAGGAACCTGGGGCAAGATAATGTCAGCAATGGATGTGCTTAGAGAAAATGGGGTTCTCTTTGGATATTCGGCTACAGCTACAAGAGCAAACAACGAGCTTATTGTTAGTGATGAATTTGTTGACTTCTTTGTAGAAAAAGGGTGTTTTGTTGGATGGTATTTCAACTATATTCCAATAGGCAGAGAACCCAATCTTGACCTAATGCCAACACCCCAGCAAAGAGATTACAGAAGAAAAAGAATACTTGAGATCAGAAATATTAAAAATATCATTGTTGCAGATTTCTGGAATGACGGAAACCTTGTTCATGGGTGCATGGCTGGCGGTAAAAATTATCTCCATATTAATGTAAATGGCGATGTTGAGCCTTGTGTGTTTGTACATTTTGCGGCAGACAATATAAAGGGGAAAAGTCTTGTTGAAGTTCTGACAAGCCCGTTCTTTATGGCATTCAGGAAGAGGCAGCCATTCGACAATAATCATCTATTGCCCTGCAGCATAATTGATAATCCACATGTTTTAAGGGATATAGTTGCTGAAACAGGCGCTTACCCGACACATTCTGGCGCGGAAGGTGTTATTACGGATCTTGCAAAACAACTTGATGATTATTCACGCAGTTACAGAGAGATTGCTGACAAGGTTTGGGAAGAAGAATATGTGCCTAAAGAAGATCAGCAACAGACAGGTTAAATTGAGTTCAATCGCTAGCATTACTTGCAAGTATTGATTAAAATAGTATTTAATGGTATTTAATTAGTAAAACTTAATATTTAAAGTAGGAATCACTTATTTCTCACCATATGGCGGCAATTATAAGATTAAATCTTTAGCCAGCTGATTTGGTTAATATAATTAAAAAAAGGTGGATGATTTCTGCCTATTTTTTTTATAATAAAAAGAAATTTTAAAAACAAAATGGAGGTGTCAATTTATTATTAAAAACATTCGTGTAAACGAGCAGATTAGAATTCCAAAAGTAAGATTGGTAGCTGAAGATGGAAGCCAGATTGGAATCACGCCAATCGGTGACGCCCTTATGATGGCAAGGGAAAGAGATCTTGATTTGGTTGAAGTAGCGCCCAATGCAAGTCCACCTGTTTGCAGGATTATGGATTTTGGCAAATATAAATATCAGCTGGAAATATCTGAAAAGGAAAAAAGGAAAAAGCAAACTCAGATAGTCATTAAGGAAATTAAGTTAAGGCCCAAAATAGATAAAAATGATTTGAGTATCAAGAAGAAGCAGATTGAAAATTTTCTTAAAAAAGGAAGCAAAGTAAAAATAACACTTTCTTTTAAAGGCCGCGAGATCATACATTCTGAGTTAGGAATGAATATAATGAACAGCATTGTAGACGATCTGGGAGATAAGTGCATAATTGAACAAAAGCCAAAAATGGAAGGCCACAATATTGTAATGCTTTTGAATCCTGATTAATTTTAAAATATCTGATTAATTTTTAATTATATTTTTATAGAAGAAGTAGTTTATTAATAGAAGGGAAGGTGTTTAGTATGCCAAAAATGAAAACACACAGAGGCGCTGCTAAAAGATTCAAAGTTACAGGATCAGGCAAAATTGTTAGAGTAAAAGCTTATAAAAGTCACATTCTAACTAAAAAAAATGCAAAGAGGAAAAGAAGACTTGGAGATGAAATAGAAATTTCAGCAGCCGACTATCCCCATGTAAGAAGACAACTTGGCAGATAACAAATTACCTGCAAGCGCCTTTGACCAGGTGTGAATAATTAGATTAAAAAATGAAACTAAAGTTGTGATTATAGAAAGAAGGTGTGGTAAAAATGACCCGAATTAAAAGAGGAGTTTTAAAAAGAAAAAAACATAAAAAAGTACTTAAGCAGGCAAAGGGCTACTATAGTTCCAGCAGCCGAAGCTACAGGCTTGCAAAGGAAGCGCTGCTTAAGGCAATGGCATATTCATATATAGATAGAAAAAACAAAAAAAGAACATTCAGGAGCTTGTGGATTATAAGAATAAATGCTGCTGCCCGTTCCAACGGCATAACCTATAATGAGCTTATTAATGGTCTTAAAATGGCAAATGTGGAAATAAACAGAAAAATGCTTTCTGATATTGCTGTAAATGACCCTGGCGCTTTCCAGAAGATTGCTGAAATTGCTAAAAAACAGATTTCCGCATAATAAAAATGTCATATAAAAAAAGTGCCATATGAAAGCAATATATGGAAACAAATAAAGAATTAGAAGATTTACAAAAAAGATTAAACTCTGAGCTTGAAGGCTTTAAGGTTGAGATTGCAAAAGCATTAAATCTTGATGAAGTTCAGAAAGTAAAAACACGCTATATTGGCCCCAAAAGCCTGGCGATAAAAACACTAGGCAATATTGGAAGCTTGTCCAGGGAACTTAGGCCGCTTGTTGGAAAAGAAGCCAATATAATTAAGAAAACCATAGAAGCAGGTTTAGAAGAAAAAGAAAAACAGCTTAAAAGCGTTCAATTTAATGCAGATTTAAGAAAAGAAAAAATGGACTTAAGCCTGCCAGGGAGGCATATTGCTTCCGGCAGGAAAAATATTATTTCTCAGGTAATTGATGAAATTGAGGCAATATTTGTAGGCATGGGTTTTGATATTGCCGAAGGTCCTGAAGTTGAAACTGATTATTATAATTTTGAAGCATTAAACACCCCTGCAGACCACCCGGCCAGAT
>JAHILC010000003.1 GCA_018897225.1 Actinomycetota bacterium | reverse complement strand
TGAAAGAAATTAAAATCACTAAAAGGCAGAAAACAGTCCTTGAAAAAATTAAAAACTTCATGATGGAAAATTCCTATCCCCCCACCATAAGGGATATAGCCAGGGAATTTGGTTTTTCTTCCCCGAAAGCAGTGACAGACCATCTCAAGTCCCTTGAGAGAAAGGGCTTTATAGAAAGAAACTCGCTGGCACGTTCCATTAAATTAACAGGTAAGGCACTTGACATGCTGGATGGTTTGGCTGCCTGGCGAAATGACGGTCGGGGCTATCCCCCAAACCTACCAAACTTACCCAGTCGCCTCAACCTGTCAAACCTACACAGCTTCACCAACCCTGAAAGCGCCGGGATTATATACCTTCCGCTGGTGGGCAAAGTTGCCGCAGGAAACCCCATACTTGCCCAGGAAAACATAAGTGAATACATACCCGTTTCATCAAGCTTGTTTGGAGCAAAAAAAGCTGACTTTGCCCTTAAGGTTAAAGGCGATAGCATGACAGGTGACCATATACTTGATGGAGACATCATAATAGCAAGGTCTCAAAATACAGCTGATAATGGCGATATTGTTGTAGCTCTTATAGGAGACGAAGCAGTGGTAAAAAAGATTTACAGATCAAAAGATAAGGTTGAGCTCAGGTCTTCGAACCCTGCATATCTGCCCATAGAGATAACAGCCAGCTCAGGTGACCAGGTCAACGAAAGCTCCCAGGGCAGCAAAAACCTGATCATACAGGGCAAAGTGATTGCTGTTCAAAGAGAAATCAAATAGTTCAAAACAAATTTGACAATTTGGCAATATAACGAGGAGCTAATATGTTCGTGCATCTGCATGTTCACAGTGAATATAGCTTGCTGGAGTCTTCAATAAAAATAAAGGATCTTGTCAGCGCTGCTTCCAATCTTAGGATGAAGGCAGTTGCGCTGACTGATAAATATGTGATGAGTGGCGCCGTTGAATTTTATAAGGAAGCCAAAGCAATGAATTTAAAGCCTGTAATTGGCTGTGAGATTTGCCTGGCAAGAAGCGGAAGGCTCTCCCACCTGACTTTGCTCGTAAAAGACCAGGCTGGATACGAGAACCTTTGTGAAATTGTGGGTATGTCTTACCTTAGATTGATAAACACAAGAAAAACCGCAGATAAAGCACAAGTCGAAGTACCTGACTTTATTTCCTCACCCGACCTTCCGATTGTGGAAATGCCGGAATTAAGAAATAATTCAAAGGGGCTTATCTGCCTGAGCGGGTGCAGCAAGGGAGAACTTCCTTACCTGCTCAAAAATGGCAGGGCCAGAGAAGCTGAAGATTTTGCTCTTGAGCTAAGCGAATTGTTTGAAAAGGATTTCTATATTGAAATTCAAAGATATGGTCTGACAAGCAGCAATAACTATAAAAACTTAGCTTCTGAAAATCTTGTAAATTTTGCACAAAGAAATGGAACTGCTGTCGCTGCCACAAACAATGTTCACTATCTTGGCAGACAGGACTTTGAAATATACAGGTCTATGGCAAAACTGAAAATGATGGGCACAAAAAATGATCCTACATCGGCAATTTTGGAAAACAGCGAGCACCATTTTAAATCAGAATGCGAGATGTCAAGGATGTTTCGCGATATTC
The DNA here is from genome assembly GCA_018897225.1 of Actinomycetota bacterium. Taxonomy (GTDB): domain Bacteria; phylum Actinomycetota; class Humimicrobiia; order Humimicrobiales; family Humimicrobiaceae; genus JAHILC01. Next base: position 7,923 of record JAHILC010000003.1, on the reverse strand, counting down.
CTGAAGCAATAACCAACACGCAAAAAATAGCAGATAAATGCAGCTTTGAGTTTTCCCTGGATAAGATAAACATACCTCACTACATGCCGGAAAATGGTGAAAGCCAGGAAAAATACCTTTCCAGGCTGTGCCGCCGGGGACTGAAATTCAGGTACGGGGAAAGTCCATCCCGGCAGGTACTCGACAGACTAACAATGGAGCTTGAAGTAATAGCTAATACTGGCTACACCGGCTATTTTCTAATAGTTGCTGACATAGCCAGGTTTGCCTGCGAAAATAAAATTCCTATATGCGGCAAAGGCTCAGCAGCAGGAAGCCTTGTTTCATACATACTCAGAATATCCAATGTTGAGCCAATTGGCAACAAACTTTATTTTGAGAGGTTTTTAAACAAAGAAAGAAAAGAGCCTCCCGATATAGACATAGACATATCCAGCAAGGACAGGGGAAAAGTGGCACAATACCTGATGTCAAAATATGGTAAAACCAGCATTTCGAGAGTTTGCAGCTTTTCAACCACAAAGCCAAGGGCTTCAATAAGAGAAGCAGGCAGGATATTAAGCATAGGAAAAGAAGAAGTAGACTTTATTATAAAGGCAGTTCCCAATTACAACAGATTCTTTTCCCAGGAAGACATGAGGGCAGGAGCCGAGTCGTCAAGCCTGATAGATGCGAGCAATACGCAGTACAAAAAAATAGTTTCACTCTCAAGAGATATAGGTGGTTACGTAAGGCATGTATCTATGCACCCCTCGGCATTTATAGTGTCAAATGAAGATCTGCTGAGGAAAATCCCGCTTACTATATCGGAAACAGGCGAAATAATGAGCCAGTATGACATGAACAGTATAGAAGATCTGGGGATATTGAAAATCGACCTCATAAACTCCTTAAGCCTGAGCCTCATTGCTGAAACTGCAGATATCCTGAAAAATAAGAGGAACATAAACTTGAATCTTTCTGATACAGATTACAGTGACAGTAATGTTTATAAGCTGATGCAAAGCGGCCAGACACTTGGGGTTTTCCAGCTTGAAAGCTTCGGCATAAGAACACTTTCGAGAAAGGTTAAGCCTTCTTCCTTAAATGACATCACTCTTCTTATATCGCTCTACAGACCTGGTCCACAGCAGTCAGGGATGGTTACAAACTTTATTGAAAGAAAATTTGGAAGAGAAAAAACTACTTTTTTACACAGAGACCTTGAACCAATTTTAGGTGATACATACGGGGTAATCCTTTACCAGGAACAGGCAATGCAGGCAGCAATAAAAATTGCAGGCTATTCATTCAGCGAAGCTGATAATCTGAGGAAAGCCATGACAAGATTGTCAAAGGAAGAAATGCGTGCTCATGAAGAGAGGTTTATTAATGGAGCACTGTCGAAGGGATACGATCCGGGAACTGCCGGTGAAATATTCAACCTGATATCCAAATTTGCAAGCTATGGTTTTGTAAAGGCTCACGCCGCCGCCTATGCTGAGCTTTCATATAAGACGTGCTATCTGAAAGCATACTTTCCTGCAGAATTCTTCTCAATAATACTGACCAACAACTCGGGTTACTGGGGCAAGATGCAGTATATTGAGGAAGCAAGAAGGCTTGGAATAAGATTGGAGCTTCCTGACATAAACAAAAGCGGGTTTGGCTTTTTTGTTGAGGATGACGGAAAGTCCATAAGAACTTCCCTGCTTTCTGTAAGAAGCCTTGGTTATGCAGGTGCAGTCTCTATAATTAATGAAAGAGAAAAGGGCGGAAAATTCAGGGATTTTTTCGATTTCTATTTAAGAATTTCAAAAAACTGCCGGCTTGTAAAAACTGCAGTTGAGAACCTGATAAAAGTAGGAGCATTTGACTTTACAGGCCTTGCCAGAAAGCAGCTTCTTCTCATATTTTATTACCTCAAAAGCTTAAAAAAACCTGACCTGTGTTATTCAAATTCCATTACAGGATATGAAGAACAAGGCAATTACTATCTGGACAATTTCATCAACAGACCTGCCACAAACCCAGGAAGGGACATTAACCTGCTTGAGCGCGTGTGTGCAGGCAGCCAGCTTGCCGCCGAACACCTGCAGGACTTCAGCCCCAGAGAAAAGCTTGAAATAGAAGAAGATGTACTGGGTTTTTACATAAGCTCAAACCCGCTGGAGTGCCTTAAAAAGGAGCTTGAAATCTCAGGTATAACAAGAAGCAAGTTCTTTTACCGGCAAGGCCTATCGTTCCAAAAAGATGTTGCCGCTGCCGGGATAATAATTTCAAAAAGAATTGAAAAGACAAAAGGCGGCAGCAAAATGCTTTTCTGCACCATGGAAGACGAAGACGGGATGTATGAAGCAGTGTTTTTCCCCGACTCGTACATAAAAAATGCCCAAACAGTAATGAACAATTCTTTCATTATCATAAGAGGGAGGCTTCACTCAAAGGACAACAACGTTTCCCTAATAGCCCGGGATGCCATAAGCATTAAATTGCTTAAAAACTCCCATAAGCAGCTTTTGCAATCAAGCATTAAAACAAGTTTTATTTAAAATAAAAAGAGAAACTTATGGAGAACTGCAGTTCAAGCCGGAAAATAATACACATAGACATGGATGCTTTTTTTGCCCAGGTTGAGCAGAGAGATCATCCAGAGTATAAGAACAAACCGCTGATAGTTGGGGGACCCTTAAACAGAGGTGTTATATCTTCTGCTTCTTATGAAGCAAGAAAATTCGGCCTGCATGCAGGCATGCCTCTTTCAAGAGCAAAAAGATTGTGCCCCGAAGGCATTTTTGTGACGGTTGACATGGAAAAATACCTGGAAGAATCAAGAAAAATAAGGCAGATATTTTTCCAGTTCTCTCCCCTTGTTGAAATTGTCGGATGTGACGAAGGTTTTCTTGATGTTACAGGATGCGAGAAATTGTTTGGCAGTGATCTGGAGATTGCAAAGAAAATAAAAGGTAAAATTTATGAGCAGACAAACCTAACATCCTCGGCCGGTATCGGGCCGAATAAATTTCTTGCAAAGCTTGCTTCTAATATGGGAAAGCCCAACGGCCTTACGGTTCTAGAGAACAGCCCGGAAATGATTGAAAAAATAAGGAGGCTGCCTGTTTCATATGTATGGGGTGTTGGAAGAGTTACGTGTGAAGGCCTTAATTCGATGGGCATTAAAACAATAGGCGACCTTTCAAAAATACCGGTTGAGATATTGAAAGCAAGGTTTGGCCAGTCCCTGAGCAAGTTTATGAATGAGATGTCAAATGGCATAGATGATCGAGAGGTTATCCCCTACCAGGAGCCCAAATCTATAGGAAGAGAGATTACATTCAGCAAGGATATAGACAATCTTGAAACACTCAAATCAGTGCTTTTATTCCTCTCGCAAAAACTATCATTAAATCTTCATTCTAATGGATATAAAGGAAGGATACTTACAATAAAAATAAGATATTCCGACTTTAAGACTTTCACAAAAAGGATTACCTTAAAAAATTATACATCTGCAATATTTGACATATATAAATCTTCCGTGAATCTTCTCAAGGAAGTTGATTTATTGAGGAAAAAAATAAGGCTTCTGGGGCTTTCCGTGGGCGGGCTCAAATCCAGCTCCATGCTGGAAGACTCTCTTTTTAACGAAGAGTATAAGGGCGAAAAATTAACCGATGCAATTGAGAAGATATCAGATAAATATGGGGAAAACAGGCTCACGGTTGCAGGAATCAAGGGTAAAAAACCGCACAAATAATTACAGGAATCTTTCAAACATGTCTTTTTTTGCCTTGCAAATCGGGCAGACTTCAGGAGGTTGCACCTCTTTTTGAGAAATTTCTTTTTTCATTTTCCAAATTTTTCTTTTACCTTTGCTTCGTCAAAACCAACAATACAATCCTTATCATCAATGACCATGGTTGGAAAACCTCCGCCAGGATTATGCTTTTTAATTTCTTTTAATACTTCCTGCTGGTCTTCATAGTCCAATAAATCAACATCTATAAAATCGTAACTGACATTCAAATCATTAAGCAATTTTTTAGTTTTTCCGCACCAGATACAGGTGCTTAAAGCATATAATCTGATTTTCCCTTTATCTTCACCTTTAACACTTTTAACTTCAACTGCCATTTTTGCCCTTTCTTAAAAAAATTATCATAATTTAATTTTTAAAGTTTAGCATAATTAAAAAAAGTTTAAAGGATTCTGCAATACCCCATTAATCCTGACTTCAAAATGAAGATGAGGCCCGGTCGCATATCCCGTAGAACCTACATAGCCAATTATTTGATTTCTCTGTACTTTTTGCCCGGTAGATACTGCAAATTTGGAAAGATGGCCATAAACTGTGGAAAATCCACCTCCATGATATATTATTACTGCATACCCGTATCCGCCCATATATCCAGCCTGTACAACTTCACCGCTTGCAGCAGCAACTACCGGTGTTCCTGAATTGCAGCCTATGTCAATACCTGCATGAAATCTCATCGTCCCCGAAATTGGACTTATCCTGTTTCCAAATCCAGAAGTTAAAATACCCTTTGTTGGAAAAGTCAGCTTTCCTGGTGCATTACCATACCTTAAAGCTTCAAGTTTTTTTGTAATTTCTGCCTCTTTTGCCTCAAGTTGTTTTTCCATTGCTATAAGTGCGTTCTTGTTTGCTCTGGTTTGGCTTAAGAGACTTTTCTTCTCGGTATAAATTCCTTCTACTTCTTTTTTCTTTTGCTCTGCATCACTAACCAGCTTTTCTATTTTTTCTTTTTCTGATTTTTCCTTACTCTTTAATTCAGCAATATTTTCTTTTATATTAATTGTGGAATCTCTTTTAAATTTTATATCCTGCATAATCTCGAGATCCTGTTTTGCAAGCAGGTTCATCAATTTGAATTTTGAAAACAATCTTATAAAGCTGTCTGTTTCAAAAAGAAGCTCTATTAAATTGTAATTTTTTTTCTTGTATATTTCAGCCATCCTGCCATTTAAAAGGCTGATTTTTTCAGTCAGTTCTTTTTCCAAATCAGCAAGCTCTTTACCTTTAATTACAAGTTCAATGGTTATCTTGTCTACTTCTCTTTTTTTATCTGCAAGTTTAGCACTAAGATCGTCAAGTTCGGCAAGCGCCTTGATTAAATTACCTTCTACCTGGTTTACCTGTTTAATGTACGAAGCTTCAGCTTTTTTAGCTTCTTCTATTTCTTTTTGTGTTTGCTCCTTCTGGTTTTTGACTTTATCAAGTTCTTCTTCAAGGTTTTCAGAGTATAATGACGAACGGGGAGTAAGGTAGGTTAATGAGTTGAATGAAATAAAAATTGCCAGGGCAATCAAAATCGCAATAATATAGCGTGCTTTAAGCTGTGTTCTTTGCTTCGATGGTGACTTCATTTTAAACTTTGATATTTACTTTGTTAAGTTATTCTTTAGCTTAATTTATATATATATTTTTATTTACTTATAATTATATACATAAATGTTTATAAATTGCAAAACACCTGTTGAATGGAGAGAAAACTGCAGTGCGTGGGAATTTAAAGCCGTACATTTTTGTTGGTTTATAAACGGTACCTTTTGTCAGGGTAGATTAGAAGAAAGTTGGGAGAAAAAGATAAAAATATGCCGAGATTGTAAAGTGTTCCAATCGAGATTACCTGCTATCTAAGACAATTCTTTAATTAGTTTTCCTTTCTGTTAAGCAAACTGCGGTTATAAAGATTTTCAACATCAAACCTGCTAAAAGAACTTAAAGATATAATAAAAATCTAAATAAAAATAATAAGCTGTCAGCCGAAGTTTATTCCAAAAACTGTTTCCATGTGTCTTTCTGAAAAAATTGCAGGCGCAATTCCAGAAATTTTATTCTTCCAGTGTGCTGATATTTCCGGGGTCAATTCCTAAGGCATGAGCTTTTAAAACTCTTCGCATTATCTTACCGCTGCGCGTTTTTGGCAGTGAATCAACAACTTCGATTTGTTCTGGTTTTGCAATAGGTCCAACTTCATGCCCGACGTGCTGTTTTAAATCTTCTATCAGTTTATCGGTTTTTTCATAACCGGTTCTTAATATTATGAAAGCATGGATTGCATTACCTTTAACTTCATGAGGTAACCCTATGGCAGCAGCTTCAGCAACTGAAGGGTGGCTAACAAGTGCACTTTCAATTTCTGCTGAACCTAGTCGGTAACCTGAAACTTTTATAACATCGTCCACTCTGCCGATAATCCAGTAATATCCGTCTTCATCCCTTCTTGCGGAATCACCAGTCATATACATACCGGGAAACTTGCTCCAGTACTGCTGAACATATGCATCAGGATTATTCCAGATTGTTCTAAGCATTGCAGGCCATGGAGTTTTGATAACAAGATAACCCTCATCATTGGTGTTTACAGAATTACCTCCTTCATCAACGATATCCACTTGCAAACCGGGAAAAGGTTTTGTCCCAGATCCGGGTTTAAGAGGAGTGCACGGCATGGAAGTTATCATAAACATACCGGTTTCTGTCTGCCACCAGGTATCCATAATGGGGCAGCGTTCTCCACCTACAACTTTATAATACCATTTCCATGCTTCAGGATTAATCGGTTCCCCAACACTACCCAGCAATCTTAGCGAGGAAAGATTATTTCTTTTAACCCAGGCATCTCCAAATCTCATGAATCCTCTTATTGCTGTTGGCGCTGTATAAAGAATATTGATTCCATACTTTTCAATCATTTGCCACCAGCGGTTTGGGTAAGGGTAGGTGGGCGCTCCTTCATAAATAAAACTAGTTGCACCATTAAGCAGCGGACCATAGACAACATAACTGTGACCCGTAATCCATCCGGGATCTGCGGTGCACCAGAAACGGTCTTCCTCATGAATATCAAATACATACTTGCATGTCGCGTATGTTCCAACCATATAACCACCGTGTGTGTGCAAAATTGCTTTTGGTTTACCGGTTGTTCCGGAAGTGTAAAGTAAAAACAGGGGATCTTCGGCATCCATCACTTCAATATCGCATCTGCTGCTTGCAATAGGAAGGTGCATAAGTTCGTGGTACCACATATCACGTCCAAATTCCATATTGATTTCTTGACCGGTTCTTTTGACTACAAGTACGCTCTCAACAGTTGCAGCCCTCTGAAGAGCCTCATCAGCAATCTTCTTTAACTCCACAATTTTACCTCTTTGAAAAGCACCATCAGCAACAATTAAAACTTTCGACTGACTATCCTCTAATCTTTCATGAAGTGCTTCTACTGAAAAACCGCCGTAAACTACTGAATGAATTGCGCCTATTCTTGCACAAGCCAGCATGGCAATTATCGCTTCGGGAATTCTTCCCATATAAATTGTAACCCTATCTCCCTTATTAACACCCATGCTCTTTAACACATTTGCGAACCGGCATGTGTCTCTTCTTAAAGCAAAATAAGAGAAAGACCTTATATCACCGTTTTCTCCTTCCCAGAAAAGTGCTATTTTATTTCTTCTGAAATTTTCGCAATGAACGTCCAGGCAATTATATGCAATATTTGTTTTTCCATTGATAAACCACTGAAAGAAAGGTTTATTGGAATCATCAAGCACCTTATCCCATTTTTTAAACCAATTAAGATTACTTGCTTCACTTTCCCAGAAGCCAAGATAATCCTTTTCTGCAAAGGAATAAAGCTTTTGACATTTTGCGTTGGCATTTTTTAGGATTTCCTCAGAAGGATAGTAAACCTCTCCTGAAAGCTGTTTTTCAGTCATATTTCCCCCTAGTTTTTTTTGTTTTTTATTTTAACAAAAAAATAACATTTGATACAACCTTTTTGTGAAGAATGCCTGTTGATTTTATAATTTCCTTAAAATTATCATGTTGAATAAAAATAGTTTATAATATTATACCAATTCACAATAATTCATTAAATTCATAATAAAAATAAAAAAATATTAAAAACTTATATT
>JAHILC010000287.1 GCA_018897225.1 Actinomycetota bacterium | reverse complement strand
GAAGAAGCAAAGAAAAAAACAATTGCTGTTACCGGAACTAATGGTAAAACTACAGTTGTTACCTTAATTGAAAAAATTCTTGTAGAAGCAGGCAAGAAAGCTCTTGTATGTGGAAATATCGGGAACCCTTTAATAAACACCATAGACCGGCGATATTCTGAAGATACAATCAGAGTCATTGAAATAAGCAGCTTCCAGCTTGAAAGAATTTACAGCTTCAAACCTCATGTTGCGGCAGTTTTAAATATAACTAACGATCATATGGACAGGCATTACACTATGGATAACTATGCAGATACAAAGTTTAAAATATTTTCAAATCTGGACGGGTTTGACTGGGGGATTTTTAATATTGATGATATTTTTATCAGTAAAAAGCTTCAGGAAAAAAATTACTACAGCAAGTCCAATTTGAATATTATCAAATATAGTTTTAAAAAATCCCGGCAGTGGACTATCGATAATTTTATCTATTATAAAGATAATAATATTCACTACAAAATAAAAGGCGATGCCGGAAAGATTGATATTTCAGAAATAAACCTGATTGGAGAGCATAATATTTTAAATATTATGGCATGTCTGGGTTCTGCCAAGATTTTTAATGTTGATGACGCCTGCATTGAAAAAACTATTAAGAATTTCAAAACACTCCAGCACAGGATAGAATTTATTGAAATTATTAATAACATCAGGTGCTTTAATGATTCTAAGGCAACAAATCCTGATTCAACCGTCAAGGCATTATCCAGTTTTAAAAAAGAAGTAACCCTTATTCTGGGTGGCAAGGACAAAGAAATGGATTTTAGTGTGTTGCTGCCATATTTAAATAATGCAGTTCTGAACCTGATACTCATTGGAGAGACAAGAAATAAGATTTTAAATTTGGTAAAAAAGCAAAAAGAAATAAACTACGAAGTTTATCTTTGCGACTGTCTTGAAGAAGCGATAAATAAAGGTTTTGAGGTTACAAAACCTGGTAATGTTTTTTTGCTGTCTCCAGCATGCGCCAGCTTTGATATGTTCAGAGACTATAAAGACAGAGGAGAAAAATTTAAAAATTTGATTTTGAAAAGAAAGAATAATGGCTGAGGAAGAAAAATTTCAAAGATACAATGTTTTAAAAATAAATATTGAATATTACTTTATTTTTGTAATAGTATTTATCCTGTCAATTATAGGCATAGTAATGGTTTCGAGCTCTTCAATTGCAGTAGGGGATAGGTATTTTAATGACCCCTACTGGTTTATCAGGAGACAGATTGTGTGGTGGGTTATATCCTTTATAGTATTTATCATACTTTCTAAAATTAACTACCGATTTTATTCTAAAATTTCTATTTTTTTTATTTTAATTTCAATTGGCCTTCTTGCACTTGTATTAATACCAGGCTTTAGCAGTGTAGTAGGAGGGTCAAGAAGATGGCTGAATTTGTACTTCTTAACCATTCAGCCTTCAGAAATTGCAAAAATTGCACTCATTGTTTTTGTCTGCGACAGCTTAAATAAAAAATACAAGGAGAACAGTGTCTTCAAAAATATTATATGGCCTTCTTTTGTCGTACTGCTGGTTATTACTTTATTAATTTTTCTCGAACCTGATTTTGGAACAGTTGTAATTATATGGATTGTAATATTTTTAATATTTTTTATCGGCAATGTAAGATACCCGCACATGATCAGCCTTGGATTTATAGGTATAGCAGTTCTTGTTGCCTATATGTTTATGGAAGATTACAGGCGAGAAAGAATCTTTGCTTTTTTCAATAAGACCGCTGAGGCAGGTGGGGTTAATTTCCAGGTTAACCAGTCACTTATAGCCCTGGGTTCCGGTAATATTATCGGGCTGGGTTTAGGTAACAGTATTCAAAAATATTCCTATCTGCCTGAAGCTCATACAGATTTCATATTTGCAATTTTAGGTGAAGAGTTTGGCATGGTAGGTACCATGGTGGTCATAGCATTGTTTTTACTGCTGGCTTTTATTGGCATTAGAATATGTCTTAAAACTGAAGACTATTTCGGCAGGACTCTTGCAGGAGCTATCACAGGTTTAATTATTGCTCAATCTGTTATAAATATAGCTGTAGTTATCGGGCTTGTGCCAGTGACAGGATTGACACTCCCGTTTATCAGTTCCGGTGGCTCATCACTACTGGTTAACATGGCTTGCGCGGGAATATTACTTAATATTTCGAGGCAAAATTTGACTTCTACAAATAAAATTGACACGGGCGTGCAGGATAATGGATAAAGAAGATAAGAATTCCATAAAAAGTATCTTAATATGTGGTGGTGGAACGGCAGGCCATATATATCCCGCTATTGCAATATTGGAATTTATAAAAGAAAAATATCCATATGTCAGATTGATTTTTGTAGGAACTAAAAGAGGAATGGAAAATAAATTTATACCCGAACTTGGTATAGATTTCCGAACTATACAGGCATCAGGCCTCATAAGCACAAACAATTATTTTAAAAAGGTTTTAATTTATTTAAAGTTTTTAGTTTTTTTAATGGCAGGATTTTTTAGTTCACTTTCACTGATACTTAATTTCAAGCCTGATTTTATAATTGGTATGGGTGGTTATGTCTGCGGGCCAGTACTGGCGGCTGCAATCTTTTTAGGAAAGAAATTTGGCCTTCATGAGCAAAACTACATACCTGGTAGACTAAATAAGATATTTTCCAGATTTTCGACATATATATTCATCAGTTTCGAAGATACTGCTAAGTTTTTTAATTTAGGATATGCAAGGGTTGTTTTTTCAGGAAATCCTGTTAGAAAAGAAATAAAAGATTCAATTTACGCCAAGCCAGATTATCAGAATTGGGGTTTTCAAGAAGAAAGATTTACCATCGCAGCTTTTGGAGGGAGTTTGGGAGCAGAAAAGATTAATGCTGCAGTAATGGGCCTCTATAATTATTTCAAAAACGACGACCATATGCAGATAATACTTATATGCGGTAACAGGTACTACGGGGAGGCCAGTAAAAAATTAAAAAATATTTGTAACGAAAGTGACGGATTGTTGTTTCGCTTGCTTCCTTATGTAAGCGAGATGGGTAAGGTTTATACAATTGCAGATCTTATAATTTCAAGGGCAGGCGCTAACACGATTGCAGAACTGGCAATTACAAATATACCATCAATTTTAATTCCATTCCCAAAAGCTATCGATAATCACCAGTTTTATAATGCTAAGTATCTAGTTAAAAATAAAAAGGCTGTTATGATATTGGACAAAGATTTAAGTCAAGAAAATCTTGCTGGCGAAATTAATAATTTGCTAGCAAACAATAAAGAAAAATATTCTTTAATTAAAGAGGCAAAGCTAAAAATTGCCAGCATGGATAGCGCAAAAATAATTGCAGAAACAATAATAGAGAAAGGCTGTTATGGAAAACAGAAACAGGCTCCAGCAGTATAAAAAATTTTATCTTATTGGAATTGGCGGAGCAGGAATGAGTGCAATAGCAATAGTGCTAAATGGAATGGGATACCATGTCTCTGGCTCGGATATTAAAGAATCAAGATATACGAATTTGCTAAAAAATGAAGGCTTGCTTGTAAATATAGGGCATGACAGAAAAAATGTCGAAGGTTGGGATGCGGTTATTTTTTCTACAGCAATTTCTAAGGACAATCCAGAGCTTATAGCTGCCGGCGAAAACAAAATACCAATTTTTAGCCGTGGCGATATACTTGCCTGGATTTTAAATAGCAAAAAGGGTATTGCAGTTACAGGAACCCACGGCAAGACCACAACTACTTCAATGATCTCTTTAATGCTGCGGGGATTGGAGCTGGACCCGACAATAATTATAGGAGGGGAACTAAATGAACTAGGTTCCAATGCCCGATTTGGAAACAGTGATTATATAATTGCAGAAGCATGTGAAAGCGATGGCACTTTTTTAAAATATCAGTCTTTTATTGGGGTTGTGACAAATATTGAGGAAGACCACATGGATTACTGGAAAGATTTTGAATTATTGAAGAACAGTTTCTTGAAGTTTATAAATAATATTAAAAAGGGCGGGCTTGCAGTAATAAATGGTGATGAAATAAGACTGGCAGATGTTTTAGAACATACCAAAGAGAAAGTAATAACTTTTGGAACTGGAATTAAAAACGATTTGCG
>JAHILC010000286.1 GCA_018897225.1 Actinomycetota bacterium | reverse complement strand
CAATGGTCGAATGAAGATATCTTACCCTTATATTTTTACCTGCAAGATAATCTGCCAGATCTTCCGCCATTTTTTTTGTCAGCGTGGTTATCAGTACTCTTTCATTTCTTGCAACTCTTACCCTGATTTCATCCATCAGGTCTTCTATCTGGCCTTTTGTTGGCTTTATGACAACTTCAGGATCAATGAGGCCCGTTGGCCTGATTATCTGCTCGACAACCTGCAGACTTATTTGTCTTTCAAGTTGGCCCGGGGTTGCAGATGTGAAAATGACCCTTTTAACCTTTTGCAGGAATTCTTCAAAACGAAGGGGCCTGTTGTCAAGCGCTGAAGGAAGCCTGAAGCCATAATCAACTAAGGTTTGCTTTCTGGATTTGTCTCCTTCATACATGCCTCTTATCTGAGGCATTGCTATATGAGATTCATCAATAACAGCCATAAAATCATCCGGAAAAAAATCAATAAGAGTGTTAGGTGTTTCTCCGGGTTGCTTGTCAAGAATATGCCTTGAGTAATTTTCAATACCGCCGCAAAAACCAAGCTCTGCTATCATCTCCATGTCATATCTGGTTCTGGACTGGAGCCTCTGAGCTTCAAGCAGCTTCCCTTCTTTCTTAAAATACTTAAGCCTGTCATTTAGCTCTTCCTCAATAGTTGTTAAAGCTCTTTGGACCCATTCTGCAGTTGCAAGAAAATGAGTCGCAGGAGAAATTACTGCAACATCAAGATCACTGTAAATTTCTCCGGAAACAGGATTGAATTCAAGGATTCTTTCAACATCATCGCCAAAGAGCTGAACTCGAAGCGCCTTTTCCTGGTAAGCAGGGTAGATTTCAAAAGTATCACCCTTAACCCTGAAATTACCCTGGGTAAAATCGTAATCATTGCGCTCATATTTTACACTGACAAGATTCTTGATTAACCTTTCCCTTAGATATTGCTCGCCTCTTTTTATAAAAATTCTCTGCTTTTCATACTCTACGGGAGACCCAAGGTTGTATATGCAGGATACACTGGCAACAACAATTACATCATTTCTCATAAAAAGCGAGTTGGTAGTTGAAAGCCTGAGCTTTTCAATCTCTTCGTTTATGGAAGTATCCTTTTCAATATACATATCTTTGCTGGGAATGTATGCTTCGGGCTGATAATAGTCATAGTAACTTACAAAATACTCCACTGCGTTGTTTGGAAAAAACTCCCTGAATTCACTGCATAGCTGGGCAGCAAGCGTCTTGTTAGGTGCAAGCACAAGTGTTGGAAGTTGAATATTTTTTAAAACATTTGCGACTGTATAAGTCTTACCTGAGCCAGTCACCCCAAGAAGTGTCTGAAATTTATAATTGTTACTTATACCCTGCGTCAACTGCTCTATGGCATTATTTTGATCTCCCTGGGGAGAATAATTGGAAATTATTTCGAATTTATTCTGGTTTTTAAAAATTAAGCTCATCCTATACAAATTTTTTATTTTAATTTTATTTCCGGAATTATTGTATTGACCTGGCTGTATAAATCTTCTAAAGAGCCGTTATTGTATATTTCAAAGGTCACAAGTTTTTTTATGATTTTTATATGCTGGCCTTCAAGCCTTAGCTTAATATCTTCATCTGAAAAATTCTTATTTTTTAACTTCAGAAAATTATTTCTTTTTTCTTGGCCTGCTTTTACCCAGATTATGCAGTCGCATAGTTTATATAAATTACTGCCAAATAATATTGCAGCATCAATAATTATGCATCTTTTATCTCTGTTGGCTGTTATAATTTTTTGAATTTCCTGTTCTATTAAGCCAAACATTAAATTGTTGAGCCTTGCAAGTTCCTTTTTTGAAGAGAATACTTTTTCGGCAAGAAGCTTGTAATTAACTGTTCCATCAAAACTGCAAACATTTTCTCCAAAACATTCCGTTAACTTCAGTCTTACATTTTGATTTTTGCAGTATATATCTTTGGCAACTTTATCAACATCAATAAATAGCGTGTTCCCAATTTGCTTTTTTATATACCTGCCGATAGCACTTTTCCCTGATGCAGTTTTTCCTGTAATGCCTACAACAATTATCTTACCCATTTGTTTTATAATATTTTATTTTTTATGCCTATCAAAAAGAATTATATAACAAAAGCGCCATAAAATAATTGTTTAAATTTGACTAAAATACATGTTTATTTGATTTTGAGGAAAATAAACAGGGCTTGCCACCTAAAAAAGGCAACAAACCCTAAACATCTATAAATTAATTCCGCAATTTATAAGAAAATACAACTGATTTAAAGAAACTTTTTTATTCCAGATTAGCTTCTTTTTTTAGCTCGCTGAGAATTTTCTTGATTGTTTCTTTCTTTTCTTTCTGGCTTACATCCTCAAACTCTGGACTTGTCGATTTTGATTCTTTCTGTTCAGCATTTTCCCTTTCTACTTCCGAAGCTTCTTCTTCCTTTGCTTTCTTAGTGTCTGCCTTCTTGCTGCTTTTAGGCTTTTCGCTCTTTTCTTCTTCGCTCTTTTCTTCTTTGCTCTTTTCTTCTTCAGCTTCAGGGAACTCTACTTGTTTTACACTGAAAGCCATTCTTCTCTTATCAAAATCTATGTCGATAATTCTAACTATAAGTTCGTCACCAATCTTCGCAACATCGCTTGGTCTTTTTATCTGCTCGGGGCTCAATTCGGAAATATGGACCAGGCCTTCCATTCCTGCTTCAATTTGGACAAACAGTCCAAACTTTACAATTCTTGTTACTTTACCCTGAACCACATCTTTGATTTTAAAATTCTTTATCTTTTCAAGCCATGGGTCTTTTTGAGTTTGTTTGAGTCCGAGCGATAATCTTTGCTTGTCAAAATCCACATCCAGGACCTCAACACTTACTGGATCATTTATCTTAACAACTTCTGAGGGATGCTTAACATGATTCCATGAAAGTTCTGAAATATGTATAAGCCCGTCTATTCCGTCAACATCAACAAAAGCGCCAAAATCTGCAATACTCGTTATGACTCCATTTTTAATCTGGCCTACTTCAATGTTACTCAGGACTTCTTTCCTTTGCTCTTTCCTTTCGCCTTCTATGATTGCCTTTCTTGAAAGAACAACATTATTTCTGTTCCTGTCAACTTCAATAATTTTGCATGAACATTTTTCACCAATATAAGATGAAAGCTCCCTTGTCTTCCTTACATCAATAAGAGATGCGGGAAGGAATCCTCTTAACCCTATATCTAAAATCAAGCCACCTTTCACACATTCTATGACTTCGCCCTCGACTGTTTCACCGTTTCTATAGATTTCTTCAACCCTGTCAAAACTTTGTTCAACTTCTGCTCTTTTTTTAGAAAGCACAAGTCTTCCGTCCTGATCTTCTTTCTGCAAAACCATGATATCTATGATATCCTCGATTGTCAGGATTTCTTCTGGCTTAACATTATTTCTTATTGAAAGCTCACTGATAGGTATTACACCTTCTGATTTGTAACCAACATCAATAAGAACCTCATCCTTTCCGATTTTTACTACTTTACCTTTTAAGATGTCGCCTTCGTTAAAACTGATAATGGTTAAGTCATAATTTGGAACCATATCACCATTGTCATTTTTAACCATGTAGTTTTCATCTGTAAGTCTGTTGAAATAATTATCTTTAATCATTCTTTAAAAAATCACCCTCCATTTTTTTAAGTCTCAAAAGAATAACATGCAAATTTTTTTTTATCAATATTTCAAACAAGATATTATAAAATAATTTTTTTAAATATACCAATTCCTGCCGGTTTTAATATCCACCTTCAATTTTGCCTTAATCTCGATGCAATTTTCCATTGAGTCTATAACTATAGCTTTAATTTTATCGAGATCGCGCTCTTTTAATTCAAGGATTATCTCGTCATGAACATGCAGAATTATATTGCTATCAATGTTTTCTTTTTTCAAACTGTTAAAAAGCATCACGGTTGAAAGCTTCATAATATCAGCTGCGCTGCCCTGGATAGGAGTATTTACTGCAAGCCTTTCGCCTAAATTTCTTATATTGGCATTGGTGGTTGCAAGTTCTTTTATGTATCTTTTCCTTCCAAAAATAGTTGTAGTATAACCTGTTTTGTATGCTGTTTCTATTAAAAAATCCATGTATGATCTTACTTTTGGATATCTTGAAAAATAAAGCCTGATATATTCCCTAGCTTCATCTTCCGATATTGAAAGCCTGCTTTTCAAGCCAAATTCAGTCATGCCATAGATTATTCCAAAATTTATAGCCTTAGCTTTTCTTCTCAAGTTTTCATCAACTTCAGAATACTTTATTCCAAATATCTCAGAAGCAGTACGGCTGTGTATGTCCTGCCCGGAATTAAAAGCAGAAATAAGGTCTTCATCATCGGCCAGGTGAGCAAGAATTCTGAGTTCTATCTGTGAATAATCAGCTGATAAAAGCAAGTCATAGCCTTCACCTGGTATGAAAGCTTTCCTGATCTGCTTGCCAAGTTCGGTTCTGACAGGAATATTTTGAAGATTAGGATTGTTTGAGCTTATTCTGCCTGTAGTAGTACCAAGCTGATTATATGTTGTATGAACCCTGTTATCCCTGGGGTCTATCAAATTTGGCAGCACGTCTAAATAGGTATTTTTTAATTTTACTTTTTCCCTGTAATCCAGGATCTTCTCAATAACAGGGTGAGCGTTATAAATGGCAAGCAGGGTTCCTGCGCCCGTTGAAAATCCTGTTTTTGTTTTTTTAGAAGTTTGCAGCTTTAATTTTTCAAAAAGGACCTGTGCAAGCTGCTGTGTTGAATTTATATTAAACTTTTCATCACAGAGATTGTAAATTTCATCAGTTAGCCTATTGATATCAACTTCATATTCTTTAATGAGGTCATCCAGATATTTTTTATCTATGTAAACACCCTTGAGCTCTATTTCAGCAAACACTTTAACCAGTGGGGCTTCAATTTCATAATATAGCTTTTCAATATTTTCTTCTTTTATTTTGTCAATAAGAATTATGTCAATTTTTTTATAAAGACTGACCAGTTTTAACATAGGCCCAAGTTTTTTTATAACGGTGGCAGGGTCATACAATGTTATTGGCTTTTCCTTTTCCTCTGCTGCAAATGAAAAAGACATTTGATTATTTTCTAGATTTTTATCGGCCGGCTCAGCTATATTGCTGGAAATATTAATATCCTGAGCTAAAAAATCATCGATTTCAACACCGAGCAAATCTTTTGCAATTTCATTTAGGCTTATATCCGATTTTACAGGATTTAGCAGCAGGTAAATTATCTTATAATCTATAAGGACACCATTTGTTGTTATTTCAAAACTTTTAAGATATTTGTAAATCAGTTTTAAATCAAATCCTGATTTCTCAATCATCTCATTTTCCATAATAGATTTAAGGGATTTGCCTGTTTGGGAACTGTGCAAATTACTTTCGTCAATAAACCAACTGTTGCCAGATTCATCACTGATGATGACTCCATTTAGTAAAACTGGGTTACTGCTTTCGTTTTCGTTTATTTTTTTATTTAAAACAGTAATAAATACCTTTTTTATTTCATCTTTTTTAATTTTCTTAAAATCAAGCTCGTTCAGAAAAAAATTCTGCCTTGTTTTCTTTCCTGTAATTTCAATATTTTTCTGTTTAGAATCGTCGCTTCCCAAACTTTCGTCGCTGGATTTGCCTATTTTCTTTATTATGTTTTCTGCTCTTTTTTTCAAAGAACTGAATTCAAGAGTATCGAAAATATGTTCAATTTTCTTATAATCTATATTCTTAAATATACTGTTGAAAACTTCGTCAACATTTATTTCCATTTCGGTTTTCAACTTAGTAAGCTCCTTGCTCTTTAGGGCAACTTCCTTGCTGGCAATAAGGAGAGCTTTCAACTTTTCATTCTTTATTTTTTCAACATTCTCATAAATCTCCTCGATGCTTCCATATTTTTCCAGAAGTGACAGTGCAGTCTTTGGACCTATTCCGGCAACACCGGGGATATTATCGGAACTGTCACCTGTAAGTGCAAGAAAATCCTTAATTTTTTCAGGAATAATCCCAAACTTTTCTTGGACTTTTTCTTCATTGAAAATGACTGTATCGGTAATACCCTTCTTTATTGACATTACTTTTACTTCTTTGGAAACAAGCTGCAAGATATCTTTATCGCTAGAAACAATTAAGGTCTCGTTAAATTTATTTGGTGCAGCGCTCGCAAGAGTGGCAATGATATCGTCAGCTTCATAACCCTCAACTTCTAGAATTTTAATATCAAATGCTTTGAGCACTTCTTTAATCAGAGACATCTGTCCAATAAGCTCATCAGGCATTTTTTTCCTTGTAGCCTTGTAATCATTAAAAATATCATGCCTGAAAGTAGGCCCCCTGCTGTCAAATGCACATGCAATCACATCTGGCCTTTGCTCCTCGATTAATTTAAGAAGCATGCTTGTAAAACCAAGAACAGCATTTGTAATTGTTCCCGAAGATGTAGCTATTGTAGCGGGAAGAGCATAAAAAGCTCTGTAGGCTATGTTGTTGCCATCCAGGAGAATAATCTTACTACTCAAAGAATCACCTTTTCACCTTTGGTTTAATTTTATTTTATATTATAGAAAATTTTTATACTAATTATATTTGCTGTGATAGTTAATTAGTTCATGCTGAATTATCCAGCATGAACTAATTATTTTTATATGATAACACTTGATTAAGAAATATTTTAATTGTATTATTTTTAGCGTGCCGGAGTGGCGGAATTGGCAGACGCGCTGGACTCAAAATCCAGTGAACCGCAAGGTTCGTGTCGGTTCGACCCCGACCTTCGGCACCAGATTAATGCATTTCTTTAAATTCTTAGAGAATAATTACTTAATAAATTACCCTTGGTTCGAATCCTCTCTGCCCAACCATGATATTTACCTCAAATTTAACTAATGCTATCCTTTACTAAATTATTAGTTTTTCTGGTCAGTTACGAATATGGGTAATAACTTAAATAAAAAAGAGCAATTTTTAAAAAAACCAATAAAGGTTTTATTAATTACTACTGGAACCTTTTTTATTGGAGTTGGTATTGTTGGAATATTCTTACCTGTACTTCCTGCCACTCCTTTTCTTTTAATTTCAGCAGCACTTTATGCAAGGAGCTCCAAGAGGTTTTATAACTGGCTTATAAATAATAAAATTTTCGGTAGATACATTAAAAATTATAGAGAAGGAAAAGGAATTCCATCAAAATTAAAAATCATTACTATAGCCCTTTTATGGATAACTATAGGATGTTCGGCTATTTTTGCTATAGATATATTTTGGGTAAGAGTTATATTGGTTATTATTGCAATTGGAGTAACAATTCATATTATAAGAATCAGACCTAAAGATAAAAGCAAAATAGGTTTTTCAGATTGATTGTTTCCTTCAAAAATTTGTTCGAAATTTCACACCTTGGGGCAGCCAACGGCTGAAAATGATATTACAATTTTTCTGCCATAACTTCTAATCTGACCATTTTCACATGAGTACACCCATTGGCATCTAAGGAATGTTTTTCAATATAGTTATTTATAATTTCATCTATGAATAGATTACGTAAATTTTCGGGTACCCTATTTGTATAAGGAAACCATGTTGTTCTAATCCAGCCCTTTAATCCATCTTTGTCTTTATGGGTCATATCTTTATTTATTAATTTAATTAATTTCCAAACCTGTAT
>JAHILC010000285.1 GCA_018897225.1 Actinomycetota bacterium | reverse complement strand
CGTAGGAGTTGCAATTATGGGACCTTTAGGTGGTGGAAGGATTAAGGATGTGGAATTCTTCAAACAAGAACTTGGCAGTAAAAAGGGCCATATTGATGAGCTGGCGTTAAAGTTTGTTTTCTCAAATAAGAATATCTCTATTGCGCTTTCGGGAATGGAGAGCATGGAAATGGTTGAGGAAAATTTAAAAACTGCCAACGGAGCTTATATGCTGACGGAAAAGGAATCTGCAATAATTAACAAGTTTCTCAGCCAGAAAGAATTGGGCGAGCTTATACCATGCACTAACTGCAAATATTGCCTCCCGTGCCCAAGCAATGTCAATATTCCCAAAACATTAAAGTTGATGAACTACTATACTGTTACAGGACTTAAGGCAAACGCAAGCTGGCAGTACAAGGATATCGTTCTTGACAATACAAGCAAGCTTGCAGATTCGTGTACAGAATGCGGCGAATGCGAAGAAAAATGCCCTCAGGGAATTAAAATAGTAGATAAGTTAAAAGAGTCGCACAACGCACTGGGTTAAAAAATATAACTAATTAAAAATTTTTGTTAAATTTAAATCAATTGATTATAATTTGGCTTATCTTTATTTCCTAATATAATATTTGACCACATATTTATTTTAGATAGGAGCTGATATGGATCTTAGAGTAAAAAAGCTAGCCAGCACACTTGTAAATTATTCCTGCAGGGTTAAGAAAGACGAAAATGTAATGATCGAATGTTTCGGCAGTTCTCCGCATGAGCTTATAAAAGAAATTGTCATAGAGGTATACAAAGCTGGCGGGGTACCTTACATCAGCCTGAAAGATAACAGCATTTTAAGAGAAATACTGAAAGAATGCAGTATTAAACAATTGCAATTCATGGCAAAAATCGATCTTTTGCAAATGAAAAGCATTGATGCCTATGTAGGTATCAAGGCTCATGAAAATGTAAGCGAGCTTGGTGATGTAACAGGTGAAAAAATGAATCTTTACTCTAAGTATTACAGCGATGTTGTCACTGAAGAAAGAGTAAACAATACAAAATGGGTTGTGCTTAGGTATCCAAATAATTCAATGGCACAGCTTGCAAATACAAGCCTTGAATCTTTTGAGGATTTTTATTTTAATGTATGCAACCTTGATTACAGCAAAATGTCAAAGGCAATGGATAAGCTGGTTGGCTTGATGAACAAAACTGATGAAGTTCATATTAAAGGAGGAGGTACAGATCTTTCTTTTTCGATAAAGGATATCCCTGCAATTAAATGCCCCGGGGAATTTAACATACCGGATGGTGAAGTTTTTACGGCTCCCGTTAAAAAATCTGTAAATGGCTTCATCACTTTTAATATTCCCGCAGTTTTTCATGGTTTTACCTATGAAAATGTAAGACTTGAATTTAAAAATGGCAAAATCATAAAAGCCCAGTCAAATGATACTGAAAGGCTTAACAAAGTCCTTGATACTGATGCGGGCGCCCGATACATTGGTGAATTTGCCATAGGTGTAAATCCTTTCATACTAAAACCCATGAAGGATGCTTTGTTTGATGAAAAAATCATGGGAAGTTTCCATTTCACCCCTGGAAGATGCTACAAAGATGCAAGCAATGGAAACAAGTCAGCAATTCACTGGGACCTCATATGCGTACAAACCCCAGAGCACGGTGGAGGTGAAATTTATTTTGACAAGGTTCTTATACGAAAAGATGGAAAGTTTGTTATTGACAGTCTCAAGGAATTAAACTCTGAAAATCTCAAGTAATTTCTTATTGTTGCTCTATTGTTGCACTGGAAATGATGTTTACACCGGTATCCATGAAGTTTATTGCAAGAACATCGCCCATCTTTACAGGCAGATTAATTTGAATTTTTTTAATTTCTTTTACCATTCTTTCAATCATCCCTTTAGGAGCAGGAATATTGCTTCTGACAGGAAGCCTTTTAAAAAACCTTGAATTTATTTTTACTGTTGTGGTCAGAATTCTTTTTGGGTCAAATAATTCATCTTGTGCAAATTTATAGCCCTTTTTGCATTGATTGCTCTTAAGCGAAATTATTTCTTTTTTTGTTAATTCATAATCTACTTCCAACAGGCAGCCAATCGGGCAAGTTATACATGTCATTTTCTTTTTTTTCACTGGCCCTGCACCTCTTTTTTAATAGAAACTTTGATACTATCTGATGCAGTTTTTGTATTGCACTCCAGAAATTTTCCAAAATCGCCCTTAGTTATTTTTGCAAATATCAGCTCTCCAGGATTGACAAATCTAACTTTTTTCTTCAAGCCGATATTTGAAAATTCAATAAAGGCATTTCTAAGTGGAATACTGGCTCTTATCCTGAAATTAACATCAGATTTGCCGCTGACTTTTTGAGGAACAATATAGGCTATATTTTCGCCTGCTTCTATATTTATAAGCTTTTTGCTCCTTATAAGCTTTTCGCTCCTTAGCCTGCCGTTTAGAAAAGATACAGCACTTTGGGCAGCCAGATACCCATCTTCGGTTACATTGTCTGCAAGGTCATTTACAAAAAGTGAATTTCCGCAGGCAAATACTCCATTTCGCGAGGTATGTAGATATTGGTCTACTGCAGGTCCCCCCGTTTTTAAGTCAATCTCAATTTCAGCTGTTTTTGAAAGCTCGTTTTCGGGTATCAATCCAACAGATAAAAGCAGGGTATCACATTTTATGTTTTTTGTTTTTGTTTGAATGGGATTTAAGTTTTTATCAACCATTGCAATATCTACGGACTTGATTCTTTTATCGCCATAAATTTTTGTCACCGTATGGCTAAGATAGAGTGGTATTTCAAAATCTTCAAGGCATTGTGAAATATTTCGAAGCAGCCCTGTCGAAAAAGGCATCAATTCAAAAACTCCCTTGACTTTGCAACCTTCAAGAACAAGCCTTCTTGCCATTATAAGCCCGATATCACCAGAGCCCAGGATTACAATATTTTTCCCCGGCAAAAATCCTTCAATATTTACCATTTTCTGCACAAGACCTGCAGTTAAAACTCCTGCTGGCCGTGAACCAGGGATTAAAATCTGTCCCCTCGTTCTTTCTCTGCAGCCAAGTGATAGTATAATTGCTTTGGCTGTAATCCTTTTTATACCAAAATTCCGGCTTGAAACAATTATACTTTTCTTATCTCCTTTTAAGTCAAGCGTTAGCGCCATGGTATCCAGCATTACTTCAATTGAAATATTTCTTACTTTTTCAACAAAGAGCTGGCAGTATTCCGGGCCAGTCAGCTCGCTGTTAAAAATTTTAATTCCAAATCCACTATGAATGCATTGGGGTAAAATTCCGCCTAAAAATGAGTCCCTTTCGATGAGCAAGACCCTTTCTACGCCAAGCTCTGCAGCTTTTACAGCAGCAGCCATGCCGCCAGGACCGCCCCCGATTACTACCAGGTCATATTCTGAGTCGCTCGAGTGTTTAATTTTATTTTCTGCCTGTTTTATCAATTTAACCATGTTAAAGTATCCAAGGATTTCTTTGATTTAAAAAATTGTATCAATCCATTTCAATTTTTGCCTGGTAAGAATCTCCCCCGGATTTTGTAATTTTTTCAATAGGAATCCCGAGCTTCTTCGATAATAATTTCATTACTCTCAAAGTGCAGTATCCGCCCTGGCACCTTCCCATCCCAGCTCTTGTCCTGAACTTAACTCCATCAAGAGTTGTAGCGCCATTCTCAATTGCATTTACGATCTCTGCTTCTGAAACCTTCTCGCATCGGCATATTATTTCCCCATAGCTGCTGTTCCTTGCAAATAATTCATGATTATTTTTAAAATTGACCTTATCGAGTTTTGGAAAACGTTTTCTTTCTGGAATAAATTTGGTATTTTTTTCGAGCTTTAAACCAGCTTCTTTTAATTGATCAGAAATTATTTCAGATATGATAAATGCACAGGTCAGTCCGGGTGATTGAATCCCGGCAGCATTTATAAACTTCTTGTTTGCTTGGCATTGACCTATTATAAAATCACCTGTGTTTGAAATTGCTCTCAAGCCAGCGAAAATAGTTATTGTTTTATTAAAAGGAATATTTTCAATCATCTGCCCCAATTTCACTTTCACTTCATCAAGCGCTTTTTTTGTTGTTGAAAAATCATTTTTATCTGTATCCTCGTAGGTTGAGCCTATAATTATATTATTACCTGTTGTGGGCGCTACCACCATCCCTTTAGATTTTTTAGTCTTGGGGTCAGAGATTCTCATATTCGGCCGTTTAACAAGTTCACCAGCCTCGCTGTCCAGAAGATAATACTGCCCTTTTACAGCTTTTATCTCAAAAGATAAATCCCCCACCATTTTTGCTATTTCATCCGCATAAATACCCGCAGCATTAACAACATAATCGGCCGCAATTACTAATCCCGGCTCACACCCGTAAATGGAATGTTCGCTTGAGGTTGGTTGTATATTTATAAAAAAACATTTTTGCGATTTTTCATATTTTAGTGAAGTAACTTTTGATGCGAGCATAAATCTGACAGAATTCTTTTTGGCATTCTCGTAAAGCGCAATTGCTGCTTCATATGGAGAAATTATGCATGCTTGGCCAGCATATAGCCCTGCAATTACATTTTTGCTTATATTAGGTTCCAGCTTTTTTAGGGCGCCATCTTTGTTGCTGATTATCTCAAGGCCAAGCAGCCCATGGGCTTTTCCTTGTTTGAGATTTTCCTCAAGAATTTTAATCTGGCTTTGGTTAAAAACATTAAGCAGCGAGCCCGTATTTTTTATAGGTATGTCAAGCTCGTAAGCATTTTTTCTGAAAAGCATATTTCCATTATGGCATAGGCTTAGTTTTAATGAGCCTTTTTCTCCTGCATATCCAGAGTGAATAAGACCCGTGTTTACCTTTGTTGTTCCCCATCCTACATCAGCCTCTTTTTCAATTACTAATGTGGAAAGCCTATACTTGCTCAACTGCCTTGCAATTGCGCATCCTGTTATTCCTGCACCAATTACAGCAACATCTGCTTTAATAGTATTCATTTAACTTTATAAATATTTATTTATTTAAACTAATGATGTTAATAGCGTATGGTGACTTTAATCCCAAGAGGAAGCATTTCGTAAAACCATTTTGCATCTTCTAGCGCCATTCTTACGCAACCATGGCTTGCCGGAGTTCCGATTTTATTCGCTTCTTCAGCAATCATGTTGCGGTTTTTGTCGAAAGGAACACTATGGAAAAGATAAGCGCCATAAAATCTAACCCAGTAATAAGCCCCCTGGTTGAATCTTGGCACCCATGCATAATAAATTTTCTGATTAGTTGTAAATGTCCCAGTAACCGTAGGGGTTTCTGCAGTGCCACTAGAACATCTCAAGCTTTTAATAAGGTTGTCATTATAATAAACCGAAACAAGTTGTGCGGTCAGATTCACATCAATTCTGAAATTGTCGGGATTTGAGTAATCTATTGAAGTTTCCTGCTGGTTTGACTGCCCTGAAGTTGTCTCGTTGCTTGTGCTTGTGTTGTCTCCGGCAACCCAGTTTAGTGTAATTGATGATGTGCTGCTGCCCTCAGAATTTTTTACGTCACAGACAAGATTATATGCTTCGTTCTGCGTCAAGTTTATTTGAGCAATATTACTGCCCCACGTGCCATTGCTGTCATCCTTGCTAAAAATAATCTGGGGATCTGGATTTCCGGTAACTTCTGCTTTTACCCTGTAATAACATATGGCGCCATCCTGGGCATATTCTGGTCCCTTAATTATACTGAGCTTAAGCGATGGTTTTTCAAGTACTTCTTCCCTGGCTTGCTGGCTATTTTCTGTGCTTGTGCTTTCCGTGCTTACAATACTCTCATTTGACTGAGAACTTGAATTTTCATTGCCGGTTTCCTGATTGTTGCCGCTATCATCGCTACTGTTACCGCTGCCGTCAATACCCTTGATTGAGCTCTCTTGCGCAGCACTGCTTTCTGAACTTGAAACGGTGACATCTCCCCCGCTATCTCCCTGATTGCTGCTCTCAACACTTTCGGTATTTTCATTGTTGGATTGTTCATTGTCTGGCTGAGTCAACCTGGAGCTGCATGCAGAAAGAATAAGATATAAAGATATTGCCAGTGTAATTAGAATTATTAAAACATTAAAAATTTTTAAATTATTTTTCATGAAATATATTTTATTATTTACTCTTGCTTAATATGTTATCATATTTAAAGTATAAAATATTTTTTATAGTTATATTCTGTAATTAAAGCATTTTATTATTCCATTAAATTACAGTAAAAACAATTGGAAAATTTAAAAACACTAAAAATTTTTAATACACGTATAGAAGCTGAGGTTTTAAGAAGCTTGCTTGAAAGCAGTGGTATAAAATCCTGGATTCTATCTGATGATGCAGGCAGCATGTACCCTGCACAGGCAAGCATAAATGGTGTCAGGTTAATGGTCAGGGATGAAGATTTTAAAACAGCAAGCGAGCTGCTGGCCAGAGATGAGTCTGCATAGAACCTGCATATTTAAAAAAATCTGTACAAAAAAGCAATAAAATTATATAAAATATAAGTCCTATATAAAAATATTAATCATGAACTCATTAAGGAAGAAACATGTCGCTAATAAATTTAAAAGATCTTTTAAATAATGCAAAACAAAACAAATATGCTGTTGGCGCTTTTAATATAACAAATCTTGCCAGTATAGATTATATTGTTGAAGCTGCAAAAGAACAGCAATCACCAATTATTCTGCAAGTTGCCGAAATCCATCTCAGATATTTTGCTCTTGAGGATATTGCTCCGGCAATTATAAGCGCTGCAAAAAAAGTGGATATTCCCATATGTGTGAACCTGGATCATGGCCTGAGCTTTCCAACAATTATACGCGCGATTAGGGCAGGATTTACCTCTGTAATGTATGACGGAAGCGTGCATCCAATTGATGAAAATATTCAAACTACTAAGGAAATTGTAAAAATCGCTAAAAGTGTTGGAGTTAGCGTGGAAGGAGAAATAGGTAGTATCGGTGGTGGTGAATCAGTTGGTGAAAGTTTAAAAGAAGGCGGTGTAGCTAATAAAGAATTGTTTACCAATGTTGAAGAAGCTGTCAGATTTTATAATGAAACAGGAATTGACGCACTTGCTGTAGCAATTGGTAACGTTCATGGTTTCTATAAAGTAGAACCTGAGCTTGATTTTGACAGGCTTGCCCGGATAAGAGATGCAGTGCCGCTACCGCTGGTATTACATGGTGGTTCAGGTATCTCAGATGATGATTTTAAAAAAGCAATAAGTTTGGGTATCTGTAAAATTAATTTTTATACTCAAGCATCAGTTGCGGCCATGAATGAAGTTAAAAAATATCTTAAGGAACATCCTGATGCAAACAGTTTCCCTGACCTGATTGCCAAAGGCATGGAAGGATTTAAAGCTACCGTTAAAGAAAGGTTAGAAGTATTTGGGAGCAAGGGAATGTGCGCTCCTGAAAAAACACTATGTTTCTTTTGTGAAGATAGAACATGTGGATTTGCTGACCCCAGATTTAAACCATCTGCCCAGACCGTTTCTTACAGTAACTTGATTGAAGAAATATCCAGGGAAGTTATTTCAAATATTAAGCATGGGGATTTGTAATAAT
>JAHILC010000026.1 GCA_018897225.1 Actinomycetota bacterium | reverse complement strand
TTTATATGTAAAATCACCATTATTAGTAAGTAAAATCAAACCTCTTGAATCAAAATCAAGTCTCCCAACCGGAAATAATCTTGCTTCAATTCCGTTAACCAAGTCTAGAACTGTCTTGCGTTTATAATTGTCGCCGGCACTGGAAATGTAGCCCTCGGGTTTGTTTAAGGCAATTACTATATTTTTTTCGTATTTTAGTTCTTTGCCCCGGTACTTGACTTTATCATCTGCGGTAACTTTAAAAGAAAGATCGGTAAGTATTTCACCATTTACCTTAATTCTTCCTGATTTTATCAGCTCTTCGGCTTTTCTACGGGAAAGTATTCCACACGAGGCAAGATATTTTGCAATTCTAACTTTCTTCTCCATTGTTTTTGTCTTCAGATTTTTTATCTTCGAAATTCTGCAGCAAAGGCAAGTCTTTGATGCTGTTTATTCCCATAATTTCAAGTAATTTTTCACTTGTTTTGTATAAAATAGGATTACCAGGCTCTTTTAACCTGCCAGCTTCTTTAATTAATCCTTTGTCAACTAGAGTCAAAATAACGCTGTCCGTTCTTACACCCCTTATCTCTGCAATCTGTGTTCTTGTAACTGGTTGCCTATAGCAAACTATAGCTATTGTTTCCAGTGCAGCCTGAGAAATGTAAGTTCTGATATTTGATTTTACAAAAACTTTCAAAATATCACTTATGGCAGGATTTGAATATAACCTGTACCCACCGGCAACTTTTCTTAATATAAATCCCCTGTTTTTATCAAGGTATTCTCTTTCAAGCTCATTTAATATTTTTTCAGTTTTTCTTTCAGTTATTTCAAGCGTAGAAGAAATTTCACCGATGCTTACTGTTGTTTCAGAAATAAAAAGAATACCTTCAATACATGATTTAAGGTAATCATCTGTCTTATATATACCATTTATCAGGTTGATTCTTTCGCTACTAACAGGAAATCCATCTTCAATATTTTCATCCTTGGCAGGCAGCACGTTTTCTTCTATGTCAAATTTATTATTTTCAATCATTTAATTTATATTTTTTATAATAATATTACCAAAGTTTTCAAATTGTATTATATCTATAAGCTCATTTTTATAAAGCTCCAGTATTGAAAGAAAGCAGATTATTTTATCAATCAACTTGATGTACGACTCTGTCAGCTGTATAAAAGAAACTTCTTTTTTACTTAGCAACTCCTTTTTTATCCTGTCCATTTCATCAATTACAGTTATGCTTGCGTTATCAAGGGATATTGTACTCAGATCAATTATAAAATAATTTCTTTTAAGTAATGTTGAAGCAATGTAATTTATAAGTTCAATATTTAACTTGTCTAAAAAATCTGGAAGTACGTTCAGGAATTCTTTTTCAAGCGGCGCTTCACGCATAAAATAAAATTTCTCTTCGTCTATTAATTTTTGAACATAATTTGCAGTTTTTTGATAAATCCTGTATTCCTGCTCTCTTACCTTAAGCAAACTATCGTCTCCTATTTCAATTTCTTCTTCTTTTTTGCTTTGTGATGGAATAATTGAGCTTGATTTAATTTCAAGAAGTATTGCTGTTATATATAGAAAGCTTGAAAGAGTGTCTAGAAGAATATTTTTATTTGCTTTAATAAAGTCCAGAAAATCTAAAATTATTGAATTTAGCCTTATCTGATAAATATCTACTTTTCTTTTCCTTACAAGATCCAGAAGTAAATTTGCAGGACCAGAAAAATCTTCATATTTAATTAAATAGCTTTGTTCCCCCACTGCATTAATCTATGCCCATTTTTTTTCTTACATCTAAAATTGTAGTTTTAGAAATTTCCCTAACTTCATTTTTCCCTTTTTCAAGGATTTTGTAAACATATCCGATATTATTTTCAAGTTCTTTTCTTTTTGTTTGAAAATCTTTTAATGAATCAAAAATAAGCCCGGCTATTTCATCTTTGCAAGCAGTACAGCCTACTTGACCGTTCTTGCATCTATTTTCTATTTCTTCAATACCACTATCTTTATAAAGCTTGTAAAAAGTAAATACATTACATACTTGAGGATTCCCAGGGTCCCTAAGGTGAATTCTTTTAGGATCTGTTATCATGCTCCTTACTTTTTTCTTTATGCTGTCAAAATCATCAGATAAAAATATTGCATTATCATAACTTTTTGACATTTTTCTCCCATCAGTTCCGGGAACTCGAGTAGCCTGTGAAAGCATTGCTGCCGGTTCTTTAAAATAATTTCCATATAGAAAATTAAACCTCCTGGCTATTTCCCTTGTAATCTCAAGATGGGGCAGCTGGTCTTCTCCAACAGGTACTATGTCAGCATTTACAATCAGGATATCTGCAGCCATCAATACAGGATAAGAAAAAAAACCTAGAGTTGACAGGTCTTTGGATTTTATCTCTCTTATCTGTTCTTTGTAAGTCGGGCATCTTTCAAGCCAGGATAAGGGAGTAATCACAGACAGATATAAGGTAAGTTCTGCAATTTCCGGGATATCTGACTGCCTGTAAAGGTGAGTCAATTCAGGATCAATTCCCAGTGAAATAAGGTCAATTACACAATCCAAAAGGTTAGTTTTAATGTTTTTGGGATTCTGGTACTCAGTTGATAGAGCATGCCAGTCTACAAGGAAAAAGAAATTATCATAATCATTCTGGTTTTTTATCATATTTTTAATATTTCCATGTAAATGCCCAAGGTGCAGCCTTCCTGTAGGCCTAAACCCTGTAAGCATTATTTTTTTCACATCAAATATTGCCACCATGTGAATCCTTTGAAAATAACATAAATTACCGGAGATAAGGCTCCCCAAAATACCCTGCCTCCCAGATAAAGCAGCAAAAATATTAAAATAAACCCGAATCTTCCTATGCTCAAATATTTATACATTGCATCCCCGGGCAAGAAAGACGCAAGTATATTTGAACCGTCAAGAGGTGGAATTGGTATAAAGTTGAAAATTGCAAGGAATATATTTATATAAATAGCATTCCGGAACATTTCATTTATTATAAGCACAGCCTTGTGTCCAATTGTTCCGGCAGCTTCATTTAGCGAAAATCCGGAAATTTGTAAAATATAAATAAAAAGCCCGTAAAGAGCTCCAATTAAAAACCCTACAATTAAATTTGTAACAGGGCCTGCCAGCGAAGAGTATCTTATTCCCCGCCTATAGTTTCTGAAATATGAGGGGTTAATAGGGACAGGTTTTGCATACCCAAAGATAATACCACTATTCATCAGAATTAAAAGTAAAGGCAGCAGAATACTGCCAAACAAGTCTATATGCGCAATGGGGTTTAAAGTAAGCCTTCCCATATTTTTTGCTGTGGGATCTCCAAACCTGTTTGCAATATATCCATGGGCGTATTCGTGAAGTATGACACCAATCAGAAGTCCCGGGACCATGACTATAAGCTGTCTTAAGAAAACTACTATTTCATTTCCTATATTACTAAACATAATTATTTAATTAAGCCTTTTCTCTTAAAGTGTTACTAATATAATAGGTTATTAAGTTATAAATTTATACCTTATCAAAAAGTGGTAAAAATGCAATAAAAATATGTATGCCTAACTGCTTTTTCCCTTATCTCTGGGGTGATATTTGAAATAGGTTTCCTTAACATGTTTTTTATTAATATTTGTATATATTTCAGTTGTTGATATGCTGCTGTGCCCGAGCAATTCCTGTACTATCCTTAAATCGGCTCCTCTTTCAAGCATATGTGTTGCGTAGCTGTGCCTGAAAAGATGAGGATATAAATTTTTACTGGTATTAACTTTGCCGGCATATTTCTTAAGTATTTTCCAAAAGCCCTGTCTTGTCATCTTTTGGCCATTCCTGTTTAAAAAAACATTTTCAGATTTACGCTCTCTTTCAAGATTATACCTTGCTGCTCTTATGTACTTGCCAAGACAATCTTTTGCGCTGTCACCAACGGGAGTGATCCTTTCTTTATTGCCTTTGCCGATAAATCTTATCAAACCCTCGTCAAAATCAATATCCGAAAGTTTTAAATCTACTATTTCGCTTACTCTCATACCACATGAATATAAGAGCTCAAACATCGCCTTGTCACGAAGTTCAAGATATGAGGAGGTCGGAATGCTTTCCAGGAATTTTTTTACTTCTTGCTCATCTAAAATTTCAAGTATTTTTTTGGGCAGTTTGGGGTTTTTTATTGAGCTGAATGGATTTTTTAGGATTTTTCCATCCCTTACGAGATATTTATAAAATGTTCTAAGCGTTGATAGTATCCTGGAAACTGAAGAACTGTTTTGTGTTTTATAAAGAAATTCCAAAAAATAAAGGATTTGATCATTTGAAACTTTTAAAATCTCTTTTATTTTACTGCGGTTAAGAAAAAACCTGTATTTTTCTAAATCTCTCTGGTAGGAAACTATTGTATTTTTCGAAAGCCTGCGCTCAAATCTTATATAATCAATGAAATCATTTATAAGATTTTCATTCAATTTCAAGATAATCCCTTGCCATCATTATGCCTATGATACTTTTAGCATCATTGATTTCACCATTTTTAATCATTTTCAAGCAATCTTTTAGCTTAATTTTGATTATATGTAAAAACTCATCATCGTCCAGGTTGTTTTCTTTTTCTTCAAAATCTAAAACCAGATATATATCCATTTTTTCATCACTGAATCCTGGAGACGTAAATATTTGCGCAAGGTGAATAAAACTGCCTCCTTGACCACCAACTTCTTCTTTAAGTTCCCGCTTTGCACATTCAATTGGAGGTTCTTCTCTGCCATCAAGCTTGCCTGCAGGAATCTCAATTAAAACAATATCTACTGGATATCTATACTGCTTGACAAGAATTACCTCATTTTTTTTATTTATTGGTACTACAGCAACCGCTCCAGGGTGTTCAACCTTTTCACGGGTTGTTATTTTATTATTTGGAAGCCTGACCTGATCAAAATATAACTTTAAGATTTTACCCTTAAAAATTTCTCTTGAACTTACCTTTTCTTCGTATAATTTTTTATCCACTTTTAAAATTATTTTTTTATTTCTTATTATTTTTATTGTTATTTTATAGTTTTTTCTAAATTATAGGTACAAAGCTCCAGGATGAGGGCTGTTAATTTTTCAAGCTCTGCTATCTTTACATATTCTTTGCTTGAATGAACATTTTCCATCCCGGCAGAAAGATTTACGGCCATTTTCCCTTTTGAATTTAAAATATTAACATCGCTGCCGCCAACAGTTGAAAGGATTTTGGATTTTATCCCGAGTTTTTTCAAAACATTTTTTGCCATTATGACCGGCAACTCATTTTCAGGTATTTTATAACCGTCACATTCTCTTTTAACTTTAAATTTAGCTTTCGCCCCGTTTTCTTTAGCGCAAGTTACAAAATCATTTATAATCCGGCCTGTCAATTTTTTTAGTTTCTCTTCTTCCAGGCTTCTAGCTTCGGCTTTGATTTGGACCTTTTCCGGAATTATATTTATGGCAACGCCACCTTCAATTATACCAATATTACAAGTTGTACCAGGTTCAATTCTTCCAAGTTTCATCTTTGATATTGTGTGTGAGGCAACCTGGATTGCACTGATCCCTTTTTCCGGTGAAATACCTGCATGTGCCGCTCTCCCGATAATTGTTATATCTATTGCGTTGTAGAAAGGCGCCTGGTTAAATATTGTACCGACATCTCCGTCACCGTCAAACAAAAATCCATACTTTGCTTTTAAGGGTTTTAAGTTCATATTTTTTGAACCCAGTAGGCCAACTTCCTCTGCAATTGTAAAAATTAGGTAAATATTACCTGTCTTTATTTTAAAATCTTTTATAGTGCGAATTGCTTCTATTATTGCTGCAATAGCTGCCTTGTCGTCACCGCCAAGAATACAATTTTTATTTTTGTTTACAATCTTTTTATCCCGAATCTCCGGTTTGATCTCTCCATTTACGCTTACTGTGTCAAGATGTGCCCCAAAAAATAAAGGTGGCATTCTTGTTGCTCCATTTTCACAATGTGATTCCAGTAGCGC
>JAHILC010000284.1 GCA_018897225.1 Actinomycetota bacterium | reverse complement strand
CCAGCCCAATTCCAGTTCTCGCAATTTCAAGCCCAAAAATTTTATCTGTCTTTGTACCCAACGATCCCGCAAAGTTTTCATCTCCTCCGGCAGCATTGCCGCCTGCAATCCTTCCCGTTTTTATTGCGTTGTTTGCCGTAGGGATAAAATCATATTTATTTGTTAAAAGGTTCTTTACCAGGCAGCAGTCTCCAGCAGCATAGATATTTGTATATGATGTCTGTTGTTTTGAGTTTACTTTGATTGCTTTTTTTTCACCAATTTCTATGGATGAATTCCAGGTAAAATCAGTATTGGCTTCAATTCCTGCGGCAAGCAAAATAAGGTCAGTTTCAATTTCAACCTGCTCGCTGATTCCATCTTTGGTGTTTGTAGCATTAATTAAAAAAGCAAGTCCGGTAGTTTTATTTTCCTGGACTGAATTTATGCGTGTATCTGTAAGAATTGATATTTGCGAAGATTTAATCTTACTTATAAGAATGCTGCTGATTTCATCTTCATAGTCTTTAAATATTTTTTTAGCTGTTTCAATAATTGTTACCTTTATGCCAATTTTATTTAATGCTTCAGCAAGCAGCACTCCCACAGAACCTCCACCAATGACCGTTGCATATTTTGGATTTTGTGCCTTGATAAAACCTTTTAGATTGATTGCGTCAGGAATATTGCGAAAATTAAATACATTTTTAGCGTTAATTCCAGGGATATTTAATACGATTGGCGAAGCGCCGCTGCATATTATTAACTTATCATATTTTAAAGCCCCTAATACTTTTGAAGAGAAAAGAATTTCTTTTTTGAATGGGTTTATAGACATAACCTTGTGATTTAATAAAATTTTTATATTTCTTTTTTCTTCAAAAAAGCTTGGGGGGTAAGTAAATAAATCGTCAATTTTTTCAATCAGGCCAGAAATAAAATATGGCATTCCGCACGAACCGTAAGAGACATAGCCTCCACTCTCAAGAACTTTAATGTCAAGAGAAGGGTCAACTCTTTTTGCCTGGCTTGCCGCTGCAAGGCCAGAAACATTACCTCCGATGACTACTAAATCTTTATATAAGTTATTAATCATATTTCAATTATATATTTTTTAGTTTAGTATTTTTCTTTTCTTTGAAAATATCAAATTCCCGAGAAAAGAATATTTGAGTTCCATTGCAGCATTCGGGCACATTTCACTGCAACAGTAACATCTAATGCATTTCTTATAATCAAGCTTTAATTTTTCACCTTCAATTATTATGGCAATTTCAGGACAAATATCCCTGCATGTTCCGCAAAGTTTGCATTTAATTTTATTCTGATAAGGTGAAATCGATAATGTATTTCTTATAAAAGGGAAAATATAAGTATTTGCAAATCTATTCTTTGTGATCCTGTCTATATTTGAATTTTTAGGCAGTATAAAGTTGCTTATGATAACTTCTTCTATTTTTTCACCCAATATTGCGATATCTTTAAGCTCAAAACCTGGCAGGTTCCTTTCCATGGCGCAGGACATCAGGGGAATCTGTTTTTCCTTAAATCCCATTAATATGCTTGCCACATTATCAAGAGCTATGCCGTTTGTACTAGCAAGTATCAAACCAGTCTCCCTGGCTTTTCCACTCGTGCCGGGTCCCTCGCCCTCCATGCCCAGGATACCATCCATTATGTTTATTACAGGCTTTTTAAAAAGATATACATCCAGAAGCATGTCGTTGAATTTGTGTATATCCATGAATTTGGTATGCAGTAATGTCTTGGTTCTTCCATGAATTATTCCATACATGTTTTTTACTGCGCCAGTCATTCTTGTTAAGCTGTGAGTCTTAAATTTTGGAAGATTTATTATTAAATCAGCTTCAAGGACAGGCTTTATGACCTCCAGCTGTTTTAGCACTTTGCCATCCTTGAAAGAAACTGTCCTGTAACCCGTGTCAAGATTAAGAGTAACACCTGGTATATCATGAAAGTATTTAAATCCTGTAATTTCATATAATTTGGACAGGTCCCTCTTAGTATGGGGAGTGGCAACTCCCGGACTATCTGCAATAGTAATCTCTATATTGCTGCCTGCAATTTTTTTTATTATTTCAATAATGCTTTCTACAAATGCAGGATGTGTGGTTACTGCTGTAGCTGGTGGAGATGCTGAAAGAAAATTTGGTTTTAAAAGTATTTTTTTTGTGCCAGATATATATTTTTCAAAGCCGCCTATAAGAGAAACACATTTTTCGATCTTTTGCGACAGTTCTTCTTTATCATAACTGGTACATTTAAGTACTGCTACCTGGTCTTTTATTGCATTTTTATTTTGTATATTATTTTCCATTTCCTGTTCTTTTCCAAAAATAATTTTACCAATTATATAATATTTTTAAAATTTTTGATTAAATATTGAAAATTTATTCAAAATTTAAGTATAATG
>JAHILC010000283.1 GCA_018897225.1 Actinomycetota bacterium | reverse complement strand
GCCTTGCTCCAATTCTGATCATTTATAGCTAAAAAATATTCGTTTATAACACTCTTTATCTTCGCTTCATCAGTAGCAGGAGTTACTATTCCCCCCACCGCTACAACCTACTAAAAACATAGCTAATATCAAGAACAAACCTACTAAACAATATTTCCTTTTCATTTTCTAAAAAACCTCCTTTAATTATTTAATAACCTTCTTCTAATTCCCGGTAGCATTTTTTAGTTACTATTTATATCTTTATCATGGTTTTTATTTTTATTATCTACTTACCAGGTATAATGCGTTAATTCCCAATCTGTTATCATAACAGATATTGCCTGTTTTCCTGCAACATTTACCATAGTCCAGTCAGAATATTTATGTCCAACTCCAACTGATAGTCCATTAGTCCAATCATAATATTTGCTACCATCAGCACAGGTGACCGTAAGATAAACTTTATAATAATCAATTTCAACATTTCCCGTATTTTCTACTTCGTAATAAACATAAACATAATCGCTCCATTCTCCACCCCAAGACCAATCATAATAATCTTGTTTCCATTCAGTAATTATGATATTAGCACTTAAAACTGATGTAGAAGGAATCATTCCTGTTCCGCTACAACCTACTAAAAACATAGCTAATATTAAAAACGAAATTACTAAAAAATATTTCTTTTTCATTTTCTTAAATGCCCCCTTAATTTTAAATAAAATTTTCCTAATTCCTAATAATATTTTTTACTTGCTATTTATATCTTCAGTCCTTCCGGAATTAATCCACTCTTTTATTATCTCTCTCCTCTTTTCCTCCAGGACAACCTCGAGTAATTTTGAAGTTATTCCTTTAGCTCTTCACCTTCCCGACCATTTAAAACCTTCTTTTTCTAACTGCTTTCTGACTTGAAATACTTCCCGATGATTGCCTTCTTTGCTCGCTTTAATGCTATTTTTATCAGCATAAATCAACCTAAATTTCTTTTCTTCGAGCATTATTATTAGTTCATCAACTTCGCCCTTCTTTAAATCATAACAATAAACTTCAAGTATGAAACCTTCTTCATTTTTAGAAAATTTATTAAATAGTTTTATATTAAAAACCCCCCTTTAATTTTTATATGTCAGGGGACCGTCCCCTGTCGCATTCTAGCCGCGAAAACAATTATGACATAACTATTCCCAATAAAAGATATATTATTGAGAATGAAATTATCAAAATTAGCAAATTATTTAATAATTTACTTAAAAGATATTTAAACAATCTCCGCTCTAATAAATTAGTTGGCCAAATAAACATAGTTAATATTTTAAGTATAAAGCTGCTATGTCGAATATAGAAAGGTTGATTGGGAAAAGGTTCTTTTATATCTGCAATAAGTTTAGTTATCCCAATGGATAAATATATTGATATTATTAATATTAAAATTACAATTCCTCCTTTATAATGTAATTACATTTTACATTTTTAGTTCATGTACAATAGTTGTTTTATTATCTCTAACTCAGTCATTTTTTATTAAAAAATTACTGTATTTCTTTTCTTACGGCAGATAGATTAGTATTAACCATACCTTTTTCATTAATAGTTGTATTTTTAATTATAGATAAAGCAATCTGTTCAGTTAATTTTTTGCTATCAGTAATATTGGTTGCAGGTTGAAAATCTAATCTGCCCTTTCCTCCTGCATTAAAAATAAAAAGCACGAGTTTATCCAAGTCATAAAATTTTTCAACGATTTTCTCATGAACAAAGTCACTTAATTCTGGATGGCTTTGTTTTGATATTTCCATTAATGCAGATCTTTTATCATATCCTATCTTTAATAAATTGTAATAATCTTTCTCACATTTTACCCAGTAATTTTTTCCTACAAAGGAATTTTTAATCATACTAAATAAAAAATAAACTATAAATGCTCCTATAGCAACTAATATAAATATCATTTTAGAATTTTCCTTTCGAATATATTTAATTTTTTCTAGAACTTACTGGGGATAAAAATTTAATATACTCTGTTTGTATCTTGTTTATTTCTTTATATTAAAAATAAGTTTCTCTAAGCCTACTCATAAGCGTGCCTATATTGACGCATCCGAAAATTTTCTTTAATTTCTTTATTATATTATTAATCAAAATTTATTTTGTAATTTCTTCCCAATTTTCAAGATAAAAATGTTTTATGGGGTCGGATCTTACAATATCAGTTTCTTTAGTTAGTTCATATATAGAGGGCTTTTCCCCATCGTAAATAGATCCCCGAAATAATAATGCCCTTTGTTCTGATCCGCTTAAATTTTTCAATTAGAAAAATAAAAATTTATTCTTAATCCCGAGCATTTTTCTATATGGTTTAAACTTAATAGAATTCATGAATACTTCAACTTCTGAAGCAACACGTGGTTCACTATTATATTTTTCTTTCGTTTTTTGAATTGTTTTCAATATGGCAACTTTTTGTTCAATGCAGACATTCTCTATTGCAGAAATATCCATAGCAGGGCTATCGATCTTAAATAATTTTATTTCAAGTTTGATAATAAAATTAATTAAAGCGTCTTTTCCTGACGAGACTGCTTTCTTAGCAATGTCAATTATTTCTGCTGGGTTAATGGTCTTATCCATGAAAATATAAAATTGTGCGTCCAATATTCCAGCTGTGGCCAACAAAAAAACCTCATTATTGAATCTATTTTTGTAATTTTTGGTTAATTCTAAATAGTATTTAGTTGTATTTTCTGCAATGAGTGTGAAGTTGCTTTCTGCTCCCATCATATTAAGTAATTCAGCACCCAAATAAATGTTATTATCAGAATTTTCATCTACCGATACCTCAAGTTTTTTCTTTGTTGTCTCTTTATAGTGCTTTTTCAGATTATTACAATATTTTGGATGGAGTTTT
This sequence comes from Actinomycetota bacterium, assembly GCA_018897225.1. GTDB lineage: Bacteria > Actinomycetota > Humimicrobiia > Humimicrobiales > Humimicrobiaceae > JAHILC01. The sequence goes on along the minus strand of JAHILC010000283.1, from coordinate 1,675 downwards.
CCATCACTGTTCATGATTTGATTTTCATTTATGTTTTTATCTTCAGTATCTAACCCCCATAACTTTGCTATTTCTGTTTCCCAGTCATCGTAGTCACGATTGTGTGATTTTATATGTTTTTCTTCTTGGTCATTAAACCAATTCATAACATCTGGATAACCAGCAAGGAACCATAATGGAGTTCCCATAGGTCTATTAACTACAAATGTAAATGATGATATTGACTTTGATGTTTTAGGCTTTTCCTCCGTTCCCAAAAAATCGTTAAAAGAGGGCATGCCTCCCCGTAGTAAAGCTTCAAGATTAGAAATAAAAATCTGTGGATCAATTTTATCTGCAATAAGCATGTCTATAATCTCTTCAATATCTTCTTTAGACGCTATAGACAAACCTTCTGCTTCAGAAGAATGAAATAAATCTTTCCAAATCTTTTTAATCATATTTATTTTTGTTTCTTCTTTCTCTTCTTCGTTTGAAATAAGTTCAAAAGGCTGCTCTTCATTTCCCTTTTTTTTGATGTAAGGATTATCCTCAGAATAATCCTGTTTAGAAAGAGGCACATTACAATTTTTACAAAACTTACTACCCTCTTCATTTTCAAAATCACATTGTGGACACTTCATTGTCTTTCACTCCTTTTAGAAATACTCTAAATATTGATTTTAACCCCCTTTAATTATTTAATAACCAAATCATTCATTTATAGTTCTAAGGTGAGGATAACATAACAACTTCTTGCCCCTCATCATTCACAATTGATATATACCTCGCCCTGATCTTCTCCTGAATAGCCACCTGGCTTTCAACGTTGTTATCTACCAAAAACACATAAAAAAATAATATAGCTAATACCGAATAAAGAAAAATTCTTTCAAATGCTTTCATTATCTTTAAACCCCCTAAATTTTATAAAAATATCCCTAAAAACGTTCGAGTGTGATAAGGGATGGTTCTTTTGATTTTTCTGACCAGCTAAATCCTTCTTTTTCTAATTTCTTCCTGGCTCGGTATACTTCCCGATGATTGCCTTCTTTGATCGCTTTAATGCTATTTTTATCAACAGAAACCAACTTAAAATTCTTTTCTTCGAGCATTTTAATCAGTTCGTCAACTTCGCCCTTCTTTAAAGTATAACAATAAACCTAAAGTTTAGCGCCTTCTTCATTATTAGAAAATTCATTAAATGGTTTTATACTAGAACCCCCCTTACCCCTTGTAACATTCTTCTAAATATAGGTAGTATTTAATCTTCTTTATTTCTTTCGGCAATTATTTTTTTATCCTTAAATAGTAAAAATTCAAAAAGACAGCAGGAAGCTGAATAAAGAAGCCACACATACCAAGTTTTCCCCCAGTCAAAAGGGTTGTGAGTATGAGAGGTAATTGTTGGTGGTCCATGTCTATATTTATCAAAAATATCTGGTGGGGATCTCCGAGGGTCGTTTTCTGAAACTATTTCCATCACACTTGTAACTCCCAGGTTATTTGCAATTACTAAAGCAATAAAGAAAAAAATTATTGGAACAAAAATTGCCAAAATTAATTTCTGTGTTTTATTCACTTTTTAAAATCCTCCTTTAATTGTTTCAAAATCTTATAGGATATTTCTAATAAGGATTATAGGTAATATTTTTTATATCTTGATTTAATGCTTATTTTGTCCTATCTTTTCTGC